>CALZOH010000154.1 GCA_945827465.1 uncultured Prevotellaceae bacterium | reverse complement strand
ATCGTTAACGTATCAACGGCTGTAGCAAAAGCAGCAATTCAAAGTGGTGTAGCCCGCAAGGAAATTACCGACTGGAACAATTATGCAGAATATCTTCGCGAGCTGATGGGACAAGAGTCGAAATTGAGTCGAACGCTCTTCGAGACAGCCCGTACCGATCCGCAGCGTGTTGTTTTTGCCGAAGGCACCCACCCCAAAGTACTCAAAGCAGCTGTTTTGGCTAAAGAGAACGGTATTTGCTACCCCATCTTATTGGGTAATGACGAATATATTCATAAGGAGGCACGCGAATTAAACCTTGACCTCACCGGCATTGAGATTGTCAATTTGCGTCACAATGCCATGGCCGGCAAACGCGAAGAATATGCACGCATTTTCGCTGAGCGCAACCGCCGCAACGGCTGCACCCTGCAAATTGCAAACGACAAGATGTACGAGCGCAATTACTTTGGTATGATGATGGTAGAAACGGGCGATGCCGATGCCTTTATCGCCGGTCTTTACACCAAGGGAACAAGCGTCATCAAAGTGGCCAAGGAAGTTATTGGTATCCGTCCGCCCTACAAGCATTTTGCCACCCTCCACATCATCAACTCCAAGAAGGGTGCCATTTATTTGGCCGACACGTTGATCAACCGCAACCCCGACACTGATACACTTTACGACATTGCAAGACTGAGCGCCGACTCGGTGAAATTTTTCAACCATAAACCGGTCATTGCCATGCTTTCGTACTCCAATTTCGGTACAGACAAGATGGGTAGCCCGGCCTCCATTCACGAAGCCGTTGCACGATTGCAGCAAGACTTCCCTGAGATGGATATAGACGGCGAAATGCAGCTCAACTTTGCTCTGAACAATGAGTTGCGCGACAAGATTTATCCATTCACCAAGTTGAATGGCAAAAAGGTAAATACACTGGTATTCCCGAACCTGAGTTCGGCTAATTGTTGCGCACAGATGTTGCAGACCCTGGGCGACGATGCCGAAATCATCGGTCCTATTCAGATGGGACTCAACAAACCCATCCACTTCACCGAAACCGAAAGTTCCGTTCGCGACATTCTGAACATCACTGCAGTTGCTGTAATTGACGCTATCGTCGACAAGAAAATGAAGCAATAAGCCGCGCCGCCCCACTTCGTGAGGTAGCCGTTGGCACACACATTGCACCAACCGGTCAGGAAGCACAAGTTTCCTGACCGGTTTTCTTATTGGCTAAGCGCCCCTGTAGCGAACGCTGACACCATGTCTACACCTTATTAGATACATCACCACAAACGCCCAAGTAGTCAAATCATGTTTATATTCCAAATTATACTAATTTTGCAATCGCATAAACATATCATGGTTTGCTTATGAAGAAAGTATTATTTATATGGGGACTTGCCCTGACCGTACTGATACAACTATCGTCATGCAGCGATAACGAGAGTATTGCGGCCGAAGATTTCAAATGTGTGTTCGACGCGCTGGATTGGGGCAAAGGAACCACATACGTCATTGGGCACAAAAGCCCGGACACTGATGCAGTGTGCTCGGCGATAACATACGCCTACCTGATGAGAGCATTGGGCTACCGTTGCGAGGCACGAGTGGCGGGGGAACTGAACAACGAAACTAAGATGGTACTGAACAGATTTGGCATAGAGATACCAAAGGTGCTGGACAATGCAGAGGGCGAGCGTATTATCATGACAGACCACAGTGAATTGCAGCACGCCATCAGCGGAATGGACAAGGCGAAGATTCTACAGATCATTGACCATCACGCCTTGGGTAGCGCAGTGACGGCGGCACCGCTCTACTGCCGTATCATGCCCATTGGCTCATCATGCAGCGTGGTTTACACGAGCTTTAAGGACTACGGTGTGACGATAGGCAAGGACATGGCAGGACTCATGATGTCGGCACTGCTCAGCGACACGAACAACATGACCTCGACAACGACAAGTGCCTTGGACAGCATCATGTATGAGGAACTGTTACCGCTGACGGGCATTGCCGACGCGGAGAGCTACTATCAAGAGATGGCAGACTCGCTGGCATCATATACAGGAATGACCGATGATGAGATTTTCTTCTCCGACTATAAGGACTATAGCGCGGAGTCGGTGGGAAGCGAAATAGGCATCGCCGTAGTGAACTCCCTCGACGAGAGTGCGCAAGTGAACCTGCGCAATAGAATGGTGAGATTCATGCCAACAGCACTGGAGAAGAGGAAGCGCAAGATGGTGTTTGCCATGATCATCAACAAGACTAACGACTACACCGACATCATCTATTATGGAGAGGGTGCCAAGCAAGCCGCAGAAGAGGCTTTCGGCAAGTCGAACACTGACTACATCAGGTGCAAGGGGCAACTGACGCGCAAAAATGATTTCGTTCCTGCCATCAGCAAAGCATTGAAGGATTAGAAAATCTCACCTTTTTCTAAATCATCACCGGCAAATATGAATAGATAGCAGGCCATGACTTGATGTCATGGCCTGCAGCGGATAATCGCGAACCTTCTTATTCACCCACATTAACTTACATCTCATTACAGGGCCGTGATTGAAAAGTTTGGTTTTCATCAACGGCAGAAAAACCGCATGGAAAATCGCCAACTTCTCCGACGTTACAAATCCATCTATTTTACCATTAATCAAATCGTTTCATTTCAAACAATGGAACTGTGATAGAAAATCTAAACAATCAAAGAGAAATTGCCAACAGCGTTTTTTCATATTATATCCACAAACGTTCATTGGCAAATCGGTATTTTTGCAACCGTTTTTATAAAATTCGTTATGAGACATTACTTATTTGCAATTTATTTGGTCTTCACGCTCTCTGCAGCCACGGCCCAGAAGAAAATGTCACTGGCCGAATGCTTGCAGCTCGGCATCGACCGCAATCTTTCGCTGAAAACCCAGGCGGGCAACATCGAGAAGGGCAAGCATGCGATTAGCGAAAACCGTGCGCGCCTGCTTCCGCAAATCAATTTGGCCGGCGCTTTCAACGACAACTTCAATCCGCCCGTTTCTGTGACCGACGGAACGGCTTACGGCAAGACTTATAACGTCACCAAGACGCTGCAATATAACTCGTCGGCGGCGGTACAACTGCAGATGCCACTTTATAGTCAGACTTCGCTCACCGCGATTGAAATTTCAAAGACGCTCGACCAAATCAATCAGCTGACTTACGAAAAAGCGCGCGAAGACCTCATGATGCAAATCAGCAAACTCTATTATCTCATACAGAACACGGAGGAGCAGATCGGAATTATCAAAGAAAACATCACACGCATCGAAGAGCTCAAGGGCATCACCGAGGCTTTCTACGACAACGGAATGGCCATGGAGGTGGACGTAAAAAGAGTGAGCGTCAACTTAGAGAATCTGAAGGTACAGCACGATAACGCCCTTTCGATGTTGCAACAGCAATACAACATCCTGAAATATACGCTCGACTACCCGGAGGCAGAGTCGATTGCCGTGATGCCTGCCGAGCCCGACAAGCTCTACGCCACCGAGGCCAGCGGTTTGAACCATGATATGTATGAATTGCAATTGTTGAGAACGCAGCAGGACTTGGCTCAGCAACAGGTGAAGTTAGCGCGACAAGGTTATCTGCCTACGCTCACGCTGACCGGCAGTTGGGCCTACTCGGCTTATACCGACAAATTTCACCACTGGTGGCACTCGGGCGAGTCCAATCACTGGTACAACAGCAACGGCATTGGCCTCTCCTTACGCCTGCCCATCTTCGACGGATTTGAAAAGCGGGCAAAAATCCGCAAAGCCAAAGTGGAGAGCGACAACGCCCGCATAGCTTACGAAAACAGCCTGAAGAACCTTGAGACGCAATATGTCAATGCCCTCAACGATATTGCCAACAACCGCCGCAACTTCCAGAAACAGCGCGACAACTACCTGCTGGCAGAGGACGTGTACAAGGTAACCAGCGTGCAATATCGTGAAGGAACGGCATCGATGACCGCAGTGCTGCAAGATGAGATGAGCATGAGCGATGCGCAGAACAATTACCTCACCGCGCACTATAATTATATGGTATCAAATCTTACCTTGCTCAAACTGACCGGTAAGCTCGACCAACTTTTAAAATAATCAGCAACATCAATTAGGAATATATGGAAACCAAGAACAAGCAGACCACTCCGTCTGCAAAGAATGCAAAGAAACTGAAGAAACAACGCGTGCGCCAGCTCATCGTGAGCACCATTGGCGTTGCCATCCTGGCATGGGGCATCTTCGAGATTGTCTGCCTCTTCCTTGACTATAAAAACAACGAGACCAGCAACGACGCGCAAATCGAGCAATACCTTTCGCCGGTCAACCTCCGCGCCTCGGGATATATTAAGCGCATTTACTTTACCGAGCACCAAGACATCCGAAAGGGCGACACGCTTCTGGTGCTCGACGACCGCGAATACCGCATCCGCGTGATGGAAGCCGAAGCCGCGCTGAAGGATGCCCAGGCCGGTGCCCACGTCATTGACGCTACGCTTCAAACCACCACCACCTCGGCCACCGTTTATGAGGCGTCGATTGCCGAAATCGAGATCCGCTTGGCCAAGCTCGAAAAAGACCGCCAGCGTTACCGCAACCTGGTGGAGCGCAACGCCGCCACCCCCATCCAATTAGAACAAATCGAGACGGAATACGACGCCACCAAGAAGAAGCTCGACGCCACCAAGCGCCAGCAGAAGGCCGCCAACTCCGGTATTACCGAGGTGCAGAGCCGCAAGGCCAACAGCGCCGCCGCCATTGAGCGCGCCGAGGCTGCCCTCGAAATGGCCCGTCTGAATCTTTCGTACTGCGTGGTCACTGCGCCCTGCGACGGCAAACTCGGTCGCCGTGCCCTTGAAGAGGGACAGGCCGTTAACGCCGGACAAACCATCACTTACATCATGCCCAACACACAGAAGTGGATTATTGCCAACTACAAGGAGACGCAAGTGGAGAATCTGCACGTCGGACAGAAAGTCAAGATTACCGTCGACGCCGTGGAGGGCAAGACTTTTGAAGGCAAGATTACCGCCATCTCCGGTGCTACGGGTTCAAAGTATTCGTTGGTTCCTACCGACAACTCGGCCGGCAACTTCGTGAAAATTCAACAACGCATCCCTATCCGCATTGACTTCATCGGTCTCTCCGACGAAGACAATGCCAAACTGGCAGCCGGCATGATGGCTATCGTCAAGGCTGAACTGAAATGACCAAGAAACGACTCCCTAAGAACTTCCCCTTCTACGACTGGGTGCCCAAGCCCCTCGGTATCATTTTCCTGATACTGCTCTTCATCCCCATCATGACTGTGAGCGGCGCCTACTCGGCCAACAGCAGCGAGATGGTGGGCGGTTTGGGATTCCTGTCGGAGCACATCTCGTTCATCGGCTTCATGACCTCTATAGGCATGGCCGCCTTCTCGCCGTTCTTTTACAATCTGGTGTGCATACGCCGGGAAAAGTTGATGTGCATCAGCGGCTTCTCCATCCTGGCCCTGCTCAGTTTTGTCTGTGCCCGCACCGACAGCCTGTTCCTTCTGGCGCTTTGCAGTTTGGTGATGGGTTTCGTCCGCCAGGTATTGCTCATGTGCAATCTTTTCACCCTGATCAAGTACGCCTTCGGCATTGAGGCTACGGTCAACGTGACTCCGGGCAACGAGCCCCTGGACGAGGCGGGATGGGACAAGCTCGACAAGGAAAAGACGGCGAGCATGCCCACCATCTACTTCTTCTTCATGATACTCGGACAGCTCGGCACGTGGCTCACGGCCTGGTTTGCCTACGAGTATGAATGGCAGATGGTTTACTACGTCATGATGGCCGCCATGTTGGCCGCTATTCTGATTATCTTCCTCACCATGCCCTATCATCCCTATCCGGGCAAGCGCATCCCGCTGTCATTCTCCAAGTTTGGCAACGTGGTTATCTTTTGCCTGATGTGTTGCTCCTTTATATATATTATGGTCTACGGCAAGGTGCTCGACTGGTACGACGACCGTACCATTCGCTATGCCACGCTCATCTGCGTGGTCTCTACGCTGCTGTTCATCTATCTGGAGAAAACCCGGCGCTCGCCCTACTTCCTGCTCGACGCCTTCAAGTCGCGCAGCATTTTGGGAGGCATTCTGCTCTTCACGGGATTGATGATTCTCAATTCCAGTCAAATGTTTGTCAACGTGTTTGTCAGCGTGGGTATGAAGATTGAGAACATCCAAAGCGCGATGCTCGGCAACTGGGTGCTGGTGGGCTATTTCCTCGGTCTGGTCTTGGCCATTATCAGCGGTTCCAAGGGCATCCACCTCAAGTGGCTGTTTGCATTGGGCTTCCTGCTCATCGGCGCGGCGTCGCTCTTCATGTATTTTGAAGTGCAAACGGCGGGCCTGCTGGAGCGCATGAAGTGGCCGGTCATCATCCGCGCCACGGGCATGATGTTGCTCTATGCCCTCACGGCGGTGTATGCCAACCAGCGAATGCCTTACCGCTTGCTCTCCACGTGGGTGTGCATCATGCTCACGGTGCGTATGATTATTGCCCCGGGCATCGGCTCGGCCCTTTATAGTAATGTCTTGCAGTACCGACAGCAGTATTACACTACGCGCTATGCCCACGACCGCGACCGCACTACGACCGACATCGCCAACCGCTACGACCAAACCTCACGCGGTCTGCAAGCGCAGGGGCGCAGCGGCACGGAGGCTGAAGTGATGGCCGCCATGTCGACCAAGGGCGAAGTGCAGGTGCAAGCCACCATTTCGGCCATTAAGGAGATGGCCGGCTGGACGGTCTACGGCTGCCTGGCCTGCAGTGCCCTCGTATTGCTTGCCCGATGGCCCAAGCGCGACATCTCGCACGATACCAAAGAGGGCTACCTGCGCCTGAAGTAAGCTCCACCTCTACAAACATTCTCTCGACATGGCCCAGAAACAACGACTCGCCGACTTCGACAAGAGACTTCATGCAGCCAACATGGTCTGCACGCTCCACCGCGAGCAGAACGACTTTCCGCCCTCCTTCTACGGCGACTTGCTTTTGCAGCACTTCTGCATCATTGTGTGCCACAGCGGCTCCTTCCGTTTTGTATGTAATGGCGAGGAACACCACGCCGAGGCCGAGCAAACGGTGTTTCTCTCCAAAGGCTGCCGCTTCCACATCTCCGAGCGCAACTCGGAATGCCTCTATTCGCTGGTGCTCTACCGCACCGACTACATTCGCGACATTCTGGGCACCACCATCCTCGGCATGCGCTTCTACGAGATCAAGTACCCCATGGACTGCCGCGTTTGGCACACATGCCAGGAGGCAGAAATCACCCACTACATTTCCCTGCTCTCGACCTTCTCCAGCCGCACGCGCAGCGAGTTTGCCAACAACGAAAAGACGCTGCTTCTGCTGGCGCTCACCTATCGTTTGTGCAACATCTATTCGCGCTTCACGGCCGACAAGCCCACTGCGCGCAACCCGAAGGCCGAGGTCTACATGAAACTGCTACGCCTCATTCAGAAACATTACATGAGTGAGCGCGGTGTGAAGTTTTATGCCGAGAAGCTCTGCCTCTCGCCCAAGTATCTTTCCACCATTGTGAAGGAACTTTCGGGCTTCACCGTGCAGCAGCTCGTATTTCAGGCCATCACCAAGCAAGCCATCTTCTATCTGAAGAATACGGAGAAAAGCATCAAGGAAATCTCCGACCTGCTTCATTTTGCCAACGCATCGGACTTCGGCACGTTTTTCAAGAAACAAACCGGCCTCTCGCCCAAGCACTATAAGCAAACCGATCTCGGGCAAAAATAAACATACCGACTTCCACCGACTCATTTACGGCACTCTTGCGGGAGTTCCCGCAAGCTCACTCTAACGTGCGGGACGTTTGCGGGAGTTCCCGCAAGCTTCTCGCAACCGTGCGGC
>CALZOH010000153.1 GCA_945827465.1 uncultured Prevotellaceae bacterium | reverse complement strand
AGGGCGTATGCGATACGCCCCTACACATGTTCGATTGATTTCTTGGGTATGTTGGGGGATGGGTTGGTTTCGTTTCCGCTCTTTTCAGGGCGTATGCGATACGCCCCTACGGTTGTTCGATTGATTTTTTGGGTATGTTGGGTTGGGGGGTTGCCCCGATGGACTAAAAATAATAGAAGGACAACTCTCACGAGGTGTCCTTCTTAATCAATATTAATTATAATAAACTATGAAAATTTATTTCAACAGTTTCTGAAGAACCTCGGGTTCATTCGTAGTAATGAAGTCTACACCGTGTTCGATGAGAGCTTTCATGTTATCTTCGTTGTCCACGGTCCAAACGTTGACTTTCATGCCCAGGTCCTGGCATTGTTTGATCCACTCCGGATGTTTCTTGAGGAAGACGGTTTGCTCGTAGTCGGGGCCTGCACATCCTATCTCCTTCAGTTTTTGGGGCTCCATGTCTCCGTTGAGGTAGTACACAGGGGTACCCTTGGGTGTTTTCTCGATGATTCGCAGCACTGCGGCGTAGCTGAAGGCTATGTAGTCAACGTCCTTCTGCATCTTGAACTTCTTGACGGCCTCGATGGTTTTGTCTATGCACTGGTGCAGCTGATACAAATCCTTGTGCGTCTTGATTTCTATCACGAGTCGGCTCTTGCCCTTCTTTGCAACGGCCAAATACTCCTCGAGTGTGGGAATCACTTCACCGTTGTCGAGCTTGATTTTACGTACTTCTTCAAAGGTGGCATCCTGTATGGTAACGCCTTTGAAGGTGGCATCGTGGTTGACTACTACCCTACCGTCTTTCGTCATCCAGAGGTCCAACTCCGAACCCCAGCAACCTACTCTGTCGGCGTTTTGATAGGAACTCAAACTATTCTGAGCTGAACCCGGAGCGCGCCAATATCCGCGATGGGCAATCACTTTTACATCGGCCATCACCTCGACTGCTAACATGAGGCAGAGTGACCAAATGAATGTTCTTTTCATCATGATCTTATTAATTGGATTGGTGTCTATAATTTCAGTATTCTTTCGATTGAAGGTTGGAGCGGAACAAGATGCTCCTACTCCTTCCTTAACCCAATGATACGTACACCCGAAGAGAATCGAACTCTTATCACCGGAACCGGAATCCGCCATTCTATCCATTGAACTACGGGTGCATTCCCTCGTCTGCGCTGTCGGACAATGTTTGACCCTTGCTACAGACCCTCAAAAGCCTCGCTCGATGTCGCGCGAAACCTGTGCAAAATTAAACATTTTGTTTGGATTCACCGAACGAATGTATTACTTATTTTCTACTCTCCTCGTCGGGACTCGGTTGATCCTCGTCCTTGAGCATGGGCAGGCTCAAATTGTACTTCACGGCCAAGATTCTCACCAGCAACACAATCAAACCGCTCGATATGGCTGTTACTTCGGTACCGAACTTGAGCCAGTCGAGTACCATGAAGGCCAGTCCGCCGATAATGCAGGCTATGGCGTAAATCTCTTTACGGAAGATCAGGGGTACTTCATTGATCAAAACGTCGCGCAACACACCGCCTGCAGCGCCGGTCATGGTTCCCATCATGATGGCCACCCAGTAAGGGAAATCCAATTGAAGGGCTTTTTGAAGTCCTGCCACCGTGAACAGGGCCAAACCGATGGCATCGAAAAGAAACCACGTATTGTTTTGCTTCACGAGGTACTTCCGAAAGACGACCACCCACACGAGTGCGATGCCCGAAAAGATCAGATAGATGGGCGCCGTCATCCAAAAGGGTGTCACACCCAGCAGTACGTCTCTCAGCGTACCGCCGCCAATGGCCGTGGTCACTCCCACTACGTAGGCGCCGAACCAGTCAAAGTGCTTGGCAGCGGCCAGTCGGGTGCCCGATATGGCAAATGCCAGGGTACCGACGAAGTCGAATATCTGATACAGAGAAGGTATTTCTAATGATATCATCGTTGTTGAGTTGATTTTGAGGTCTTCCCCACCGTGTTGACGGGGTCGCCCTGAATGAATCGGGCGATGTTCATGCGACAAATCTCGGCCAAACGGGTGCGGGCTTCGCGGGTGGCCCAGGCTATATGGGGTGTTACGTAAACGTTCGGCAGCGTCAGCAGCCGGTTGTCGGCCGGAGCGGGCTCCTTGGTCATGACGTCGGCGCAGTAGGCTCTCAGTCGGCCGCTCTTCAGGACCTCATACAGGGCCTGTTCGTCCACCAAACCGCCTCGGGCAGTGTTGATGAGTACGGCACTTCGTTTCATCCTACTCAGCGTCGAGGCATTGATCAGGCCCGTGGTGGTCTCGGTTTGAGGCACATGAAGGCTGATCACGTCTGAAGTGGCTGTCAATTCGTCCCAGCTGACCTTTTCCACGCCTTCGGGCAGGGCCGACTGAGGTTGGCCGGAATTGGTGATGACGCGCATGCCCATCGCCAAGGCTATGGCGGCTACGCGTCGGCCGATGTTACCCATTCCGACGATGCCCATCGTGCGCCCTGCTACGTCGTGGGAGGTGACGTCCTGATAACAAAAGTCGGCGCTCTGCGCCCAAACTCCCTCGCGATTGAGCCGTGCATAGTGGTCCACATGGTTTTCGACGTTGAGCAGGAGGGCGAACACCATTTGTGCCACCGATACCGAACTGTAATCGGGTGCGTTACACACCACGATGCCTCTTCGGTCGGCCTCGTCGAGGTCGATCACATTGTATCCCGTGGCCGATACGCACACCATTTTGAGTCGGGGGAGCCGGCTGAACACTTCTTTCGTCATCAGCACCTTGTTCACCACCACGATGTCGGCCTCGAGACTGCGTTCAACGACTTCCTCCGGCGCTGTCCGCTCATAGAACTTCACCTCGCCCAGTTCTTCAAAACCTTTCATCGAAAGGTCACCCGGGTTCATGGCATAGCCGTCTAAAAATACTATTCGATACATCTTGTGCCAATCCTTTTATTTTCCGGGAATAAACCTCATCTCTCTCACCCCGACCAACTGGTCATAACGTCCGCCCGGCGGTCGGAAGTACACCAGGATGGAGTATTTGTTCTCGGTTTGGTAAAAATCTCCTTCTGCCTCGGCCGTGGTGCCCGCTTCTTCGGGGTCGTCCACGTGCAGGTAGAGGTAGTTGTAATATCCTTGTTTCAGCAAGACGGTGGCTTCGTAAGCCTCACGGTCGTCTTGATATTCCATCTTACACTCCGGCAAGAAGCGTTGCAGGCTGAAGTCGCCCATCACATAGTAGTCACCCTCCACGAGCAGCTCCGCCTTGAGCGTGAAGTGCACCAGTACGTAGTCGGCTTGAATGTCGGCATCGTCATACTCTTCGCTCCTCACGAGGTATTTGCCGTTTTGGTCTTCGTCGTACAGGTAGTTCACGCGTCGTTTGCCCTCGTAAAGCTCGGCATGATAGTAGGGGTCGAACCACCTCAGCTTGTTCACGCCCAGAGTGGGCACCCTGAGGTTGGTGATTTCAAACTTTCTATACTCGTTACCCGCCTTGAAGATGAGGCGTTTGTCATAACGCCATTGCAGGTCGTTGGGTGTGAGGAAGTCGGGCTTGGGGTTCACCACGGCATTGTCCCAGCGGTCGTTTTGCAGTACCACCGTTTTCAGTTCCTTGGTCGGGTTGGTCATGCGCAGGTTTTGGGCGTTGACGCTGAAACGCAGCTGCTGATGCTCGCGATCCTGGTCGATGTCGGTGTTGGTGCTCACCGAGGCCGAAATCTGTACAGCCTCTTTCACCACCGAGAAACACACCAAGGCGACGTCTTCTTCCTCATCGTCGTCATAGATATGAATCCGATAGTTGCCCGACAGGCTGATGCCCACGCGCTCGTTGGGGAAGGTGAAGGTGTAATGGGTGTAGAGCATGTTGGTGTTGAGGCTCTTGCGAAAGGTTTCGATGGTTTGTTCGCCCGTTTCACCGCGCAGATAGTCCGACTCGAAGAGTCCCTCGTTGGTGGTCCAGTCGAAGTTGCAGGCTTCCACGCGGTAGCGATAGCGCCGGTACTCGTGCGTGAGGTCGTCGAAGGAGATTTCCATGCGGTCGCCCCCCCCCAGATGCAACAGGGGCGAAGCGTTCCACTGGTCGCCTACCACCACTCTGAGCGTGCGTACATGGTCGGTGAGCACTTCATGCCGTTGCGCCCGGGCTGCGTTCAACCCGACCAGGGCCAGCAACAAGGTCCAGACTATCTGTTTCGGGGTCGACATTACTGCGGAGTTTACTTCACGTAATAGTTGACGAGGTCTTTGAGGGCCCGTTGACACACCGGACAGAAGGCCGGCACGTTGTTCACCCTCATGCGGCAATCCTGAACGGGACGATATACACCCTTTTTCAGGTAGCCGGCTCCTTCAAACACACCGATGCGCTCCGTTTCTGTCTTCACGTTCTTGTTCTCGGGCGTCGGTATCGGGGTTCCTGCGGGCACCATGTCCTTCCATTTTTGCTCGAAGTGGACCAAGGTCGTGATGTTCTTTTCCCACGGCTCGACGTCGCGATGGTAGTATGGGGTCACTTCATCCCCATAAGCGTATTCATCCGCCAGTCCTGCGAAGCTATGGCCGAACTCGTGCACACACACCGGAAGCGAACTCGGATGGTGCATGGCCGCAATCATATATTGGTTGTAGATGCCTCCACCGCCATACGTGTCGGTATTGACCAGTATTACGATGTGTTCGTAAGGGATACCGCTCAGCATGTCCTGCACACGTTTCATGCGCAGCGTTGTCAAATACCTGTCGGAATAGAAAGTGTCGAATTGTGCGCCCAATGCCGTGCGTCGCCAATCTTTGTTTCGGGGTGTACTCACGCCCGTATCGATCGAGGGAGAGGCTACTGCAACCACGTTAAAGCATCGTTTCATGCTCTTAAAGGGTTCGTGGGCAAAGAGATGGTCGCTCATCTTCTGTGCATCGGCATAAAACGAGTCCATCTCGCTTTCCTGATAACCCTCGGCCAGAATGGCTATGTCGATACATTTCTCTGCAGTTCCGCTCTTCACGATATATTTGTGGGGCTGTGCAGGCACTTTATCGAGTCGGCGAATCTGAATGTCCTCCGGGTCGACGGGGAAGCTACGCTCGCACGTCACCTCACGGCGGCTGTTTTGCAGTCGGACGGTGACGTTGACCTTCTTTCGGGGGAAGGGCAAGAGGTGGGTACACTCAAACGACTTGTAACTGCGCTGAGCCTCCTCCGTGTGTTGCCACTCCTGAAACAAGGTGGAGAACGACAGGCAGTAGATCAGCTGTCCGCTGGCCGCGTCGTGCATCAAAATCTGACCGTTCCCCTCCAGATGGAGCGAGTCCAGGTTGTTCCTGCGTCCCGCCCAATAGGGTAAACTGTAGAGTTCATCCAAACTGATACGCTGTTCTACGCTGTCGCCCGACAAAACGTAGTCCATTCTTAACGTACGATTCTCAAACCACTGGTCAAACTGCACGCGTGCCATGCCCGAGACAGAGCCCATCAAGGCCAGTCCGAGCAGTAAAGAGCGCAAACAAACTTTCATTCTCATCATTTTGAGACCGTCGTTGGTTACTTGACAGGGTGTTCCACTACGAATTTACAGAAGGTATGGTACAGATCCTTGTCCTCCTTCTTGTCGCTGACGTAAAGATTATACAGTGCCAGGCATCCTTGATAGTAAGCCAGGCGTTTTGTGTGCCAACAACCGTTCTGTTTGAAGGCTTTCATATAGTCGTAGAGGCGATAACCGAAGCCGGTTTGTACGCGTTCGTCAAATTCCATCTCCATATCCAGGTCAAACTCCTTGGCCAGCTTGCAGGCATCGTTCAGACGCGAGTACGGCACGGTTTCGTTGAAGAAGAAGTTAGGCTGTAGATAGGCATAATTGAAACCCAACTCCTTCCACTCCTCGAAGCCATCGGAGCGGAACCAGGGAATCCAGTTGAACGAGAGGTCCAATTTGTTCAAGTATTCGCCCACCCGATAGATAATGGTGCGCGTGTTGGTGGCTTCTTCGGCTATCCAATAGAAACCAGCCAGTTCAACATTCTTGTATTTCATCTCTTTGAACCTTTTGCAGACGTAATCGATGTACCAACGGCAGGCTTCGATGCGGTCATCGTCCTTGGCCAGGTCCAACTTGCGTCCGTCGGAGGCAGTTCCCCAGTTCTTCTGGTTCTTGAGAGGTTCGGGCAAGCCTATCACCACCTTATGCTTCGTCTCGGGTTTGCCGAGTCGTTGCTTGGCAGCCTCAATGGTCTTGTCCAAAGCGCCCACACACGTGTCGGCCTGCAGGTAGTGATCGGCCAGACGCTTCCAATCCTGCTGGTCGGTGGGGCGGTCGGTATAGCCGGAGGCAAACATCTTACCCCGACCCGTATGGATTTCAAGGTAGAGAAAAGCGTCGAACATCCAGTGTTCCTTGCCGTTTTCGTCCACGTAAGTAACGTACGGTTTCGTGTGTGCCACATCCCAATAGTGGGTGCGGTGGTAACCACCCGAGTACAGCAACACCATGTCGTGGTAGGTCATCAGTTTGGCCGCAGACAGGGTCTGTGGCGATACCACGACAAAGAGGATTAATCCCATCAATAAGAGCAATTTCTTCATGATTATTCAATTATTTAATTAAGGTATGTCTATCATTTTGTGCGTTTGGAGCGAGAGGCGCCAGTGGGGATGCTCCATACAGTATGCAACGCAGTCGTTCAGGCTTTGCTGCGTGCGCGGGTCATCGCCGAAGTCACAGGGTTGAAGGTAGTAATAGTCTGCCTCGATGGCCGTGCGGTAGCGTTCGACGTCTTGTCCCACATACACCACCTTCACTTCATCAGCTTTCGACACCACCACGTCACACGGGCCGCAGTCGTCGTCCTTCGGCGAAACCGTGATCCAGTCGATACCCGGAGCCAAAGGGCGCGTGCCGTTGGTTTCCATAGCCACTTCAAAGCCTCGTTCGTGAAAAGCCTCCACCAAATGTTGGTCCACATACAGGGCCGGTTCGCCCCCGGTGAGCACCACCAGTCGGGCCGGAAAGGCCGAAACAGCCTCCACGATGGCTTCGTCGCTCATCGGCTCGAAGCTGTCGTGCACCGTATCACAGAAAGGACAGTGCAGATTGCAGCCCGAAAAGCGCACGAACACCGCCGCCCTACCCGTGTTACGGCCTTCGCCTTGCAAAGTGTAGAAGATCTGGTGAACCGGTTTCATTCCTTTTCGTAAGTAGCGATGTTGTCTCTCGACTCTTGAAAGGTCACCTTGTAGCAGTTTGGCACCTGCTCACAAATCCAGCGGGCCAGATTCTCTGCCGTCGGGTTGAAGTCGACCTTATCATTCACGTACTGGTGGTCAAGCAGACCTTTAACTATATTCTTTACCGTACTGAAATCCACCACCATGCCATTTTCGTTCAGTGTTTCCGACTTGCAATACACCGTAACGATAGCATTGTGACCATGCAGATGGCTACATTTGCTTTCATACGTCAGGCACAAGCGATGGGCCATAGCCACTTCTATTCTTTTTTCAACGTAATACATAGTTGTAGACAGTTATATTCTATTGCGTAAGAAACTCATGATCATGAATAAACAATGTCAAGCGCCACCGGTAGAGACCGTCCCCACGGCAGCACCCCATCCAACGAAAACGCGCCCGGCCCCAACCGCCGACGCATCCACCGTCAAATGGTGTACAAAGATAAACAATTTTTCGTACACCCACCCCATTTTTCCATTGTTCAACCATCGCGTCATCAACCAATCAATCGAAAACATGTCGAGGCGTATCACATACGCCCTTCACGGCGGGAAAGTTGGATGTTGTTCGACCATCGTGTTACCCATGAAATAAACGAACATGTGTAGGGGCGTATCGCATACGCCCTCCACGACGGCGAAGGCGCATGTTGTTCGACCATCGTGTTACCCGTGTAATAAACGAAAATGTGTAGGGGCGTATCGCATACGCCCTCCACGGCGGCGAA
>CALZOH010000152.1 GCA_945827465.1 uncultured Prevotellaceae bacterium | reverse complement strand
TGAAACTTTTCAGAGACCCGAAACAAATGTTTTCATGCTTCTGAAACTTTTCAGAGACCCGAAACAAATGTTTTCATGCTTCTGAAACTTTTCAGAAGGTCACAAAAAAATATTTCATTGCATTCGCAAGTTGGCGGAAGCAATGAAATAGGTTGCGGCTACGTTTGGGGAAATCCCGAAAGGTAGAGCGATCACTGAATGTGGAGTTCGCGACTTTCGTCGGGCTTCACCTCAATGCGAACGTGCAAATAGTCGTCGGGCAAAAGCGTCTCGACCATCTCGGGCCACTCAATGAGGCAGGGATAACCGCTGTAGACGTAGTCGTCGTAACCAATGTCGTAGACTTCTTCCAACTTCTTGATGCGATAGAAGTCGAAGTGGTAGACCGGACGGCCGGTGAGCGCACTGTGGTATTCGTTGACGATGGCGAAAGAGGGCGAAGTGACACTGTCGGTTACCTGCAGTTGGTCGCAGAGAGCCTTGATGAAGGTGGTTTTACCGGCTCCGAGCCCGCCATAGAAGGCTACGACGGGGTGCTCCTTGAGCAGGGGCAGAAATTCTTGGGCAGCGCGTGAGATATCTTCTAAGTTGTTGATGACAATTTTCATGGCGAAGGTGAGAGGGATGATGGTTTATTTTTCTTTGGATGTAAGCTTGATGAGGGGAATGATCATTTCTTCCATCGAGATGCCCCCGTGCTGGAAGGTACCTTTATAGAAGGAAGCGTAGTAATTGTAGTTGTTGGGGTAAGCAAAGAAGCGGTCGCCGAAGGCCAGCACGTAGGCGCTGCTGAGGTTGGGGCTGGGCAGTTGCACCTTCTGCGGCGAGCGCAGTTCGACCACTTCGCGCTCCTTGTAGCTGAGATTTTTGCCGACCTTGAAGCGCAGGTTGGAGTTGGTCTGCCGGTCGCCGATGATTTTCACCGGGGTGTTGACCTGCACGCTGCCGTGGTCGGTGGTGATGATGACGCGGTAGCCGCTGCGGGCGATCTCGCGGAAGAGATAGCGAATGGAGGTGTGGCGGAACCAGCTGAGCGTGATGCTGCGGAAGGCGGCCTCGTTGCCCACTAACTCGTGGACCATTTGATTCTCGCTCTTGGAGTGGGAGAGGATATCGATGAAGTTAATCACCATCACGTTGAGCTGATGGTTGAGCAAGTTGTTGAATTGCCCGAGCAGTTTGTCCACGGCGATGGAGTCGTTGAGTTTGTGGTAACTGAAACTCTCCTTGCGCCGGTAGCGCTCCATGAGCGTTTGAAGTAGTTCCTTTTCGTTGAGATTCTTCCCCTCGTCTTCGTCTTCGTCCACCCACAGCGAGGGGTAGAGCTGCTGAATCTGCAAGGGCATCAGTCCGGAGCAGATGGCGTTGCGCGCGTACTGCGTGACGGTGGGCAGAATGCTGTAGTAGAGTTCTTCGTCGAAGGTGAAGAGGTCGGCCAGTTCGCCCTGAATGGCTTTCCATTGGTCGAAGCGGAAGTTGTCGATGATCAGCACGAATACTTTTTCGCCGCGGTCGAGCAGGGGGAAGACGCGCTGCTTGAAGATATGGTTGCTCATCAGCGGCGACTCCTCGCGACCGGTAATCCAGTCCTCGTAGTGGCGCTTGACGAACTTGGCAAAGCCGAGGTTGGCTTCCTGCTTTTGCATGCGCAGCATTTCGCGCATGTCGCTCCCGATTTCGGTCAGCTGGAGCTCCCAGAACACAAGGCGCTTGTAGACTTCCATCCAGTCGTTGGCCGTCATCGAGTCGTTGATGCGCATGCCGAGTTCGCCAAACTCCTGTCGGTAGTTGAGCTGTCGCACCTCGTTGGTGATTTCCTGCTTGTGGATGTTGCGCTTCAGGGTCAGCAAAATCTGGTTGGGATTGACGGGCTTGATGAGGTAGTCGGCAATGTCGGAGCCGATGGCCTGGTTCATGATGTCTTCTTCTTCACTCTTGGTGACCATCACGATGGGTACGGTAGGCAGAAGCGTCTTGATTTTAGTCAGCGTCTCCAGGCCCGAGAGTCCGGGCATGTTCTCATCGAGCAAAATCAGGTCGAAGCTCTGTTCCTGACAGAGGTCGATGGCGTCGGCACCGTTGGATGCCTTGCAAACCTCGTAACCTTTGCTTTCCAGAAAAAAGATTTGGGCGCGCATCATAGCGATTTCGTCGTCTACCCACAAAAGTCGGCCGTTACTCATAATCCTTTTTTATTATCGAATGTAATGCTTTTGATATATTGGGGCGGGGTCAGTACCATTCGCCGCCGTCTTCGTCGTCGGGGAAGTCGGTCTCTTCTTCCTCCGTCTTCTCCTTCTCGGGCACGTCCTGGAATTCATCCCAGATGAAGTTGTCGGGCTGTTGGTCAATCTTCAGCTCTTCCTTCACCTTGCTCGGCACGAAGTGTTGCAGGTAGAACTGCTTATACTCTTCCCAGGAATACTTGATGCCGATGAGCTGATGGTTATGCTTAGAGATGATGACGGGTTCCACCTTGCGCAGCAGGGGCTTGCAGATGGAGTCGGTGAAGAGGTCTTGCTGATAACGGTGTACTTCGTCGAAGCCGTTGAATCCCTTCAGGAGCATTTCCACCCTGTCGCCCGTTTGCGTAATCTCGATGTCGAAGTTGCGGATGTTGAAACTGGTGAAGTTGAATCTCGACACCTCGTAGAGCAGTTTACCTTCGTCGAGGCTACCCTTTTGGTATGTCAGAATCAGTTCGTGGTCGGTGAATCGGTCGGCTTGCAACGTGTCGCTGCGCAAAGTCGAGTCGAGGGCCGCAGCCGCCGTGCCGCGGGCCTCCCAAAGCGAGAGCAGGTCAAACTGTCCTTCGGCCGGAACGCGACCGGCTTCGAGGTGAGTGATGATGCCCTTGGCCAGTTCGCAAATAGGCTCTTTGGGGAAGGCCTTGACGAGCGAGCGCAGGGTGGCGGCGAAACCGCGCACGTCGTTATGGCGCAGCTGGGTCATAGCCTCGAAGAAGATGAACTTGGCGCGGTTGGCGCCCTGCTGATACTGACTCTTGGAGATGGCGCAAGCCGATTCCACCGTCTTATAGTCGTTGCTCAGGTAAGCCTGATAGGCGCTGCGGTAGAGCGAGTCTTCGCGCAGAATGCCGTAGCGGGCCTTGTCTTCAAACTGCGGGTCGGTGACCAAGGCCGTGTATTTGCCGTTGGGGAACTTCTGCGCGAGCTCCTTCAGATAAACATCGGCCTGCTCGCGTGAACCCCAGTGGAGCTCAAGCAAGAAGAGGTGGTAGAGCAGTTCGTCCATCTTCTCGTAGTTGGGGAACTCGCGGTAGAGTCGAAGCAGGGTCTTCCGGCTCAGGGCATAGTTCTCGAGTTGGTCCTTCTCAATCACGCCGGCTGTAAACAGGGCGTCGGCTAACTTCTTGTTCGACGCGGCCAACTTCTCTTCGGTCAGGGGCAGTTGGTCGAGGTAATACTTGCGGCTGAAAGGTCCGTCGCTAATGGTGTCGGTATAGTTCTTCTTGCGTTTGGAGCGTTTGCGCTTGTCGTCCGCTTGGTCGTCGTCGGCCTTCTTCTGCAGCGAGTCGGCCGGAGCTTCCTTGATTTCGTCAACGGTGGGTTGGGCCGTAGCCTCCTTGTTGATGCGTTGCCAGTTGTCTTCGTCGGGACGATTGCCCCACAGGCGTTGGAACTGCTCACGGCCGGCAATAACGGTCTGCTGGTTGTAGAAGTACCAGGTACCGCTCTTCTCCTTGTCGTCGCCGCTTGTTCCCTTGTCGCCGCTTGTTCCCTTGTCGCCTTCGGCTGCCCGGTTGCTGCGCGCCTGCTTGCGCTGCGCCTTCAGCAGGGAGTCGTTGCGCTGCTTGATCTTCTCTTTCTCCTTCTCCTTGGCAAAAGCAATCACCTTGTCGATAATGTCGTTGCGCTCCTTCTCGCTCATGCGGGCCATGGCCTGCACGCTGTCTTGCACGAACACTTCCTTGGTGGGAGGAACCAACTGCGACAACACCTTGTTGCGCTTCGTGAGTTCTTCATATCGTTCATTCTCTTTATTGAGCGAACTTACTGCGGCCGAATAGCAGCGCTGGGCCTTGTCGAAGTGCTCCTGAGCCCAATAGATGTCGCCGAGCGAGAGCATAAGCACAGCCTTCGTTGCTCCACCGCGCGACGAAAGGGTACCGCCTTTCTCATAGGCTTCAATGGCCGAAGCGGTATCGGGAAGGGCCAGGTAGACATTACCCATCGCATAGTAAACCTGGTCAAGATAATTCTTGTTGTTCGGATTCTTGGCCATGCGTTTGAGCTTCTTAATCTTTTGCAAGTAGTTGCCTTGCGGCATCACTTCGGTCTGACGGATCTGGGCATTAAATTTCACCTCGTAAGGCGGACTTTGGCGCATGCACTTCTGATAGGCTTTGTAGCCTTCCTCACGTAAGTCGAGCATTTGGCAGATCTGCCCCAACAAGAAGTAGCCGCGCGAGCGTGGAACGCCGCGAGGCAGGTTGCTGGCTTCTTTCCGCAGGTAAGGCAAAGCCTCTTCCCAGTGCTTTTGGCGCAACAGCAGATTGGCCATAGCCGTATTGTAGACCTTGCGCGAAGCCCGCGGAATACTATCTTGCTTCACCTTGCGCAAGAGCTCTTCAGCATCGTAATACCATTCCAATTCCGTGTAGCAAAGAGCCAGCAGCGAGCGGGCCACATTGGCCACCTGCGGCTGGTCGTGATAGAGGCGCTCGGTGTAGGCAAAGGTCGACGCCGCCTCCACAAACTGTCCTTGCTGCATCTGCGCCTTTCCCATCAGAATCCACGCATTCTTTAAGAAGGGATTAAACTCCTTGCGGTTGCGGAAAGCCTTCTCTTTAGGCGTCATGGCGCGTCCGCGCTTGGCCTCGGGTTTGGTCTTGATGGAATAAAGTTTAATGGTCTTCTCACACTTCTTGACGGTTGTCTCAAATTGTCCGCCGCCCAAGTTCTGCGAAGCCTTGTTGCTGGCCATCAGCAGCGGAATAATCTCTGTGTAGTTGTCTTTATTGCCGTTCTTCTTGGCCTGCATCCCTTCGAGGTAGGCTTGGTGAGCATTGAAATAGGTATTGTAGCGCGCCTTGAAACTCTTCCACCTGCGTGTGCTTGCCGTGTTCTTTTGTGAAGCACACGACCCCATACTCATCAGGAGTATCGTCAGGCATAGGAATTTCAGAAACGTCTTTAACATCACGGTTTATCTCCTATTAAAACAAAATGCTACGGCTTTTATTGTGCGCAGCAATAGATAAATGATGATGGAAAGCAGGATGATGGTGGCTCCGCTGGGTACATTATAATAATAGGAAACCATCAATCCGCCCAAACACGAGCCGGTGGCCAAAATAACCGACCAGATGGCCATGCTGTGGAAGTTGCGCGTGAAGAGATTGGCCGTCATTTGCGGTACTGAGAGCAGTGAGAGAATCATGACCATGCCCGTTACTCTCAGGCAGGCCACAATGGTAAGGGCCGTGAGCGCCGTCATGCCGTAGTCGATGAGGCCGACGGGCAGTCGTTGCGAGCGGGCAAACTCGCGGTCGAAGGCGCAGGCAATGATCTGTGGGGTGAAACGGCAGAAGACGATGAGCGAAATGGCGCAAAGCAGGCCCAACAACCAAAGGTCGGTCTCGTTGATGAGCAAGATGTTGCCAAACAAGTAGCCGGCCAAGTTCGGCAGGAAGCCGGGAGCCATGAAACAACACAATACACCGATGCTCATACCGAAGGCCCACAGCATAGCAATGGCTGAATCCTCGCGCACTTCGCGCCGGGTACGCAACTTCTCGACAGCCAAACCCGTCAGTAGTGCCGTTGCGGCGGCTCCCCATAGGGGCGGAAAACCCAATAAGGCACAGATGCCCACGCCGCCCATGCTGGCATGGGCCATTCCGCCAACAATAAACATGCGGCGACGACTGACGATGTAGGTTCCCATCAGTCCGCAGATAATACCGGCCAGTAAACTGCCGGCCAAAGCGTGTTGAAAAAAGGTATATTGAAGTAGTTCCTTCATTTTGAATCGTTGATGAGCATCACAACTTCGTCACGGAGTTGCTCGGGCAACAAAATGTCTCGCAACTCGAGACTTCGCAGCCAGTCTGCCACTTCGTTGGGACGCAAGGTGAAGAGTACTTCCTGAAATTGGTTGATTTCGGCTTCGCTATATTCAGTGCGTCCCTTGTAGGCATCCAACTCCTCATCGTCGAAGTAGATGATTTCTGTGTTGACAAGAGTTTGCAAGGTCTTATTGTCGCAGAAGCAGTCGGAGGGACAGGCGTCGCTTCCCTGATTTTCGCAATGGCTGTCTTCCGACGGAGCCTCAGTCGCTTCACTCCGACCGGTGCGGCGAAGCAACACAACGGCGGCAATGATGATAAGCAGAACAGCGATGATAACCATCATGAGTCGGCCAGAGTGAATCCGGCAGCTTGCAGTTCCTTCCAATAGCGTGGATAGGACTTGCTGACAACGGTGGGTTGGTTGATGCGGATGGTCGAAGTGCGGAGGCAGCAAGGCGCAAAGGCCATGGCCATGCGATGGTCGTCGTAGGTGTCAATGAGCGGAATACCGTCAATGGGCGTACACTTACCGTTCCACGAAAGGGTGTCGCCGCCACTTGACTTAATGGCGATGCCGAGCTTTGCCAATTCGTTTTTGAGTGCTTTGAGCCGGTCGGTCTCTTTGATTTTGAGCGTTTGCAAGCCCGTAATGCGGAAGGGTCGGCCCAACATGGCGCAGGTTACCACCAAAGTTTGAGCCAAATCGGGTTGTCCCTCTAAGTCGAGCACCACTTCTTCCGGCAGAGCAACGGAACTCTTGCGAAGTACGATTCCACCTTCAGGGTCGGTCAAGGTCATTACGCCCAAAGGTTCAAACAATCTTTTTACCTCAGCGTCCCCTTGTGTGCTGTTGGCAAAGAGACCTTTCAGATGAATGCAGGCATTCGGGTCGTTCGATAGTGCGACCATTTCGTACCAATAAGAAGAGGCGCTCCAGTCATTCTCTACGGTGAAGTCTTTGGGAGTATATCCGCTACCTTCCACCCTCAGTGTGCGCTCATCTTTCCAATCGGCATGGGCACCATATTCGCGCATGAGGTGTAAGGTCATTTTTATGTAGGGACGTGAGATGATGTTTCCCTTCAAATGAAGCGTAAGCCCGTTTTCAAGTACCGGCCCAATCATTAGCAGGGCAGATGTGAATTGCGAACTAACGCTACCTTCCAACTCAATTTCGCCTCCTTGCAACTGCCGACCTTCAACAAGTAACGGAGGAAAACCTTCTTGTCCCATGTATCGGATATTGGCACCCAAAGAGCGGAGTGCATCGACCAGAACATGGATGGGTCGTTGAAGCATGCGGGGAGTACCGGTAAGTAGGGTCTTGTATTTCGAGACAGAAAAATAGGCTGTCAGAAAACGCATAGCGGTTCCCGCAGCCATAATGTCGGTAATTTCTGATGGGTGCGAAAGAGCTTTCTTCATCACGAACGTGTCATCGCAGTCCGATAAATTAGAAATCTCTGAATGATTCCCTGATAAGTGATTGAGAATAAGTACACGGTTGCTGATGCTTTTAGAAGCCGGCAGTGCCGGATGACACGATAAAGTGAGGGGCGCATCTATTTGGTAATACATAATTCTGTTTCTTTCCAAAAAAATCTTCCACAAAAGTACTGATAAAATTTGGATAATTCAAAAAGATGTTCTACTTTTGCAGTCGATTTGAGACGGGGATGTCCAAAGTAATTCTTCTCTTCCTTCTTGAATCAAAAACACCACGGGGTGTAGCTCAGCCCGGTTAGAGTACGCGTCTGGGGGGCGTGTGGTCGCTGGTTCAAATCCAGTCACCCCGACAAATTAAATATTTTTTGAGTGCGTGGTGCGCGGGGAACAATCTTCATTTGAAGTGCGTTCCCCGCGTTATTTTTGGCTTAATATGCAAAAAGTAGGCTTAATATGCGGCTTAATATGCAAAAAGTAGGATGAAATCGCCGTAAATACTCCCTAATATGC
>CALZOH010000151.1 GCA_945827465.1 uncultured Prevotellaceae bacterium | reverse complement strand
AGTAAGGAATGCGGCCGTATATTTTTTCAAATTCTTTGTCATGACGAGGTGTGTTCAGGCCGTCATGAAATAATCCCCGGAGAAAACCGATATAGAACGAGCGAAAGAAATGGCCCTCGCCGCGCTCATGTTGCACCCATTCGAGTTTCTTCTTCAAATATTCTTTATCATCATTAAAAAAGCCTTTCTTCTGAATAAAATAGCAGAACATAAGGCGATTAAGCATTACTGATGCATACCACTGGCGATCTTTTACTGCAGTCTCAGTGCCCTCGATTCCCTTGATAAACTCGACAAATGCCTTATGCTCTTTCTTGAAACCCGCATAGAAATCTTTGGTGATTTTCTCGGAGTTGACAGCAAAGGCTGTCTGTACTTTCGAGCGGAGGTCGACGATATTCGTTTCCTCATCGAGCTCAAAGGTGATGCCGTCGATTTTCTGGTATAGGACTTCGGCATTAGCGTTGTCATATTCCACAAGAACCAGGTCGCGTTTCTCGTTAGTGCGAACCGGCACGACCCAAAGGTCGTGAGCGGTGTCGCGAAGGCGGTAGATGCAGATGTAGTCGAGAGCCTGTCGCCGCAGTTTAGTATCAATCTTTTTGGCTATGCGTTGTGTGGGGATTTCATCGACCTCGGAATATAATACCTGAAAGCCGCTGCGTTCAGCTATTGCGGTGATGTTATATTCCTTTTCATCGACAAGAATGGGCGGTAGCTGGGCATAACCGCGATAGCGGTTCCAGCCGAGTTCCGAAACAAAAAGTTCCTTGAAATCGCCTTGGCGAATAAGATTGAAGAATTGAGGCTTTCTTAACATGGCAAGGAATTATTTATTGTATTTCATACCGAGAGAGCAGACAATTACCGGGTCGCGATGGGCATTGTCTTCTACGGGGAGGCGGCAGAGTGCGCCGTTCTTGCGGAGGTCGAGCACATACTGCACAATTTCGTCGTTGTTTTGGTTTCGGCGCAACATCTGCCCGATAGTCAGTTTTGCCGAATCAAGCAGCGGATAGTTATAAATATCGTCTATGGCGAGTTTCAGGTCTTCCTTGTCCTCCGCTGTATAGAAGATATTCATATCCTGTTTATAATAATGGTCGAGCAAGTCAACGAGGCGGTAGCGGGTCGAGAAACGGTTGCCGAGAATACCTGCGGTAGTGGGGTCGGCGGTTTCTTGTTCTACTTGCTCGACAGCCTGACAGACCAATTCATGATGATTGGCGAGTGGTTCGACACTCGGATCAGCGCGCGAGCATTGCATCGCCTGAAGAATTCTCTTTTGGGAATGGCTGACAACCGAACCGTCAGGTGCAAGCCATGTCAATACGTCGAAGTCATTGTAGGTTCGGGTGTATGTAATGACGCCGGCGCTACCGACATCTTCAACTGCTTTGGTGGAATAAACCATGTTTTGCAGTTGAGGGATAATCTCTTTCAGCTTCGGATTTGCGTCGGTCGCGTTCTTCCAAATCTGGAAGGCTTGCGAAGAAAGGTCAACGTCGCCATCGTCTTCATCGTCGAGCGTACCGGCTTTCTCATTGAACATATCTCGCAGGTTCTTCTCGTTACCCTCAAAGAATATTTCGTCAGAGCCGATGATATTGGCGTTTTGGTTGATACGGTTGTTAAGCCGCTCACGAAGAGAGATTATTTTCTCGACGCCATCAGCCGGGAAGAAAGAATAGCAATATATTTGGTCTTCTTTCTGACCGATACGGTCAACACGACCGGCTCGTTGAATAAGTCGGATAATAGCCCAGGGTAGGTCGAAGTTCACAATGATGTGGCAGTCCTGAAGGTTTTGACCTTCAGAAAGGACATCGGTAGCAATTATTATGCGGTATTGCTCCTCGGAGGGAATATCGGGCCTGTCATTGCTAATGGGCGAGAACTTTTCGACTTCGGCTGTGGGATTCTCGCATCCTCCCGTTACGACGGCAAGTTGTTTAATTCCGCGATGTTTAAGCTCGCGATAAATGTAGTTGGCCGTATCGGAGTATTGCGTAAACACTACGACCTTTTCATCCTTATGCGTCGTTGTCAGCATTTCACAGAGCAGATTCAACTTTTGGTCGGTGGTCGGTTGCCACTCGCCACAAAGTTTAATCATCTCGATAAGCGTTTCGCAGTCTTTTTTTAGCTGTTGCTTGAGAGTGCGCTTGAAATACTTCGAGTCTATAAAGCCGACATTATTCTTGGTTGCGATAAGGGTGTAATAATCTTCGGCACGACGCATATACTCGCCGAGGTCAGTTGAGATTTTAGGCAGGTTGTCTTTAACAGGTAATCCATTCTTAGAAAATTCTTCTCCGAGAATGTTGCCGTTGACATCTTCATCGTCAATGAAATCGTCGGGCAACTGGTTTTCATCGCCGATTGGCAGGCGCAGCTTGTGTTCAAGAGCATAGATGAAAACCATATTGCGAAGTATATGGCGTGAAAGCGTCAGAAGAAAAGAGAATCCACAGCTGTCAATACGTTTGAAGAAAGTGGATTTGCAAAATCCCATCTGCTGTGTACCGGCGCGAGAAAGGTTCTCTATGATGCCTTTCTCGGTAACGGAGGCTTCCTTTGCTTTTTCTTCGTTGAGAAAAGCGGTAAGGCCATAGCGCGGGAGACTGAGAGCTTCCATCATCTCAATCATTTTGTCGGAATAAAGACGGGAATACTGATCGCCCGGAGTAGTCTCAAATTTCAGCGCCTTTGGTATACGGTCGGGAAAATACGAGCGGGATCCATCGTTGAATTCCAAATATCGACGACCGTTCTCAGGATCTATTTTGGCATAGTTTTCCTTGATGAACGTGCGGGTACGGCGTACGAGGAATAGCTTCATGAGTTCATTCCAATCTTCAACGCAATCACTTTTATCAAAGGCGGCTATACTGCGGATAAAAGTCTCGCTATGTGTCTGCAAGAATTGACGCTCGCCACCGAGGTTGCGGATGTAAGTTTCAGGACGTATACCGAGGTCCTGGTCATCGTCAATAAACAAACGAAGCTGATTGGCGAGGTCAGAGAAATCTTTATTGTAAGGAGTAGCAGTGAGAAGGAGCACATTACTGTCCTGACGGTCGATAAGCTGCTTAATATTTCGATAACGGCTGCCTTTTGCACCATTTCTGAGGTTGTGGCTTTCATCGATTATAATAAGTCGATAGTAACGGGCATTGTCAACGTCGATGGGTCGCGCCATAGACATTATGTCAACTTTGAGGTCATATTTGCGGGCATACTTCCTCCACATTTCCTGAAGGTTTGCAGGACAGATAATCAGAGTGCTGCTCGCGTATGTAGTTTCGTAAATCTTAGCGATAGCACAAGCCGTAATAGTTTTACCCAGACCAACGACATCGCCAATCATGGCACCTCCGCGTTTATCGTTGCGAAGATGGCGAGCTGCTATTTTTACTGCGGTTTGCTGAAAATCGAAGAGCTCACTGCGGAATTCGGGCGTGAGGGTGAACTCTTTGATGCCCCTTCGAGCTTCTTCGCTAAGATGGTATGCAGTTTTTAGATAGATGTAATATGGAGGAATATCTTCCATCCCGGCCCATGAATTGTCGATGGCGTCGATGAGTTCTTTGATAATGTCAATGCAGAATTTGTCATCCCAACGGTCGTCGAACCAATCGGCAAGTTTCTTTGACTGGTCGCTGTCGGCGAATTCGGCATTTAGCTCGCCATTACCGCGGAGTCCTGAAAAGGTGAGATTACTGCTGCCCATCAATGCCATTATTTTATTGAAATTATCGTCAGGACGATGAGCAATATAAAGCTTGGCATGGAGTGGATGGCGAAGATATAATTTTACGCTGACTTTGCCGTCTTTAAGTTGTTGAGATAGACGGCGCAGAGTCAATTCATCTTTCTTAGTCGGGAGTCCGAGTTGAAGCTGTCGACGAAAGTCGCGAGCAATTTTTACTTTTTGGCTACGGACAAATTCAGGGTCAGGCGTTCTGTCTTCACTGCTATACAGCCAACGGGTCAATTCTTCCGGCGGTTGATGCATGCCGACGAGCAAGCGACAGACTCGGAATTGTGGATTACGAGCCGATTCTTCCTCGACAAAATCGCCGGGCAAATTGTCTATTTGATCAATGATTAGATCCCAGCCTCGTAGATTAAAGTAGCCGACACAAAAGTCAACACGCTTGACACCTGTGTTTGTTATAATGTCCTGAAGCCCTTGCGTGAACTTCAAGTCTATGTTGTCGAATATTCGAGCCATCAGCTTTTACAGCCACTGACTCCACATGGCATATTGATTGGTTAGGATAAAAGAAAAGCGGGAGCCTAACACCATGCTCATTCCGCTCCTCGTGGCCCTGAGATTGCCATTGCAACTGAATGAGCAATGGTAGAAGGACCCCGCGAAGTATGTATATGTAAACACTCCAACCCATTTAGAGAAAAATGAGCTGGAAGTACATAAACGTACCCATGGGGCATCTACTATTGCTTCATTCTTGGTTGCAAATTCAAAATTTCTCAGGTTTCGAAGAGCCAAGAAGAAAGCGCAGTAAACGCCTTTCGTATGTAAACGAACCTCCCAATACCCAGTGCTTATTCTCCTCTGAGGCACCACGCATCGCGGGGTTCATATCGCAAAATTAGCGATTATTTACGATAAAACAACTGAATATGTTGAGAAACATAGACGAGAGGGTTGCTATCGCTTTGTTATCGTCTGATGGGGAAGAAATTGACGGTTCCTTTGAGGGAGAGGCGGTGAGGGGCGTTTTATATGTCGAGTTAGAACAGGATTGGCGATGTGTGCTGATATATAGGTGCTTTTATTTCGCCTACACAGTTTTTTTACGATGCGCCATTTGATTACCATGCACCCTGAAATTGGAGGCTGTCCCTTTGGCTACCCAGCAAAAAGAAATCCCCTAAAGCTCAATGAGCTAAAGGGGATTTGGGGTGCCCAGAACAGAACTCGCAATTATACGTTGAAGTAAATTCAATTATATTTTAATTATGGTGTATATCAATGTGTTATATGGCTCGATAAAGAATTTGAATGAAATTCAATGTAACGAAAAGTAGAAATTTTGCCAGTTGTTTTGCCAGTAAAATTTATTTTTGTACCTTTGTGGTTATAAAATGGGCACTAACAATATCCCACTATATCTTATCTCATAATCCGATAAAATCTATGGCAACTTTCAGATTTGAAATTTCAAATAAACCCAATCGCAACAAGAAGTACATGCTAATGTTGTGCGTTACCGTCGCGGGCAAACGTAAAAGGGTTAAGACTCCAATTGAATTAGATAAGCCCGGAGATTTCAATCCTAAATGCCGAGGTGAGAATTGGGTTAGAGCGAGTGTGCCGGATGCCAAGGTGCTTAATGCTCATCTTTCTGCTATCCTCGATAGGGCAAAAGACACATATAAAGAGCTTGACAAGGATGGCGAAGTTTCCTCGGCAAGAGTCACTAAGGAGATGAATACTGAGATGGTCTCGCCATCGTTTCTTGCGTTTGCGCGAGAGAGGGCGCAGATGATTTACGACAATGGAGGGTGGAGGAATTGGCGTAAGTATTGCGGCCTTATCAATAAGCTTGACACTTTCCGTAAAAAACGCCGTATGCCGGATATTACCGTTGAGGATTTGACGGTAGACTTGCTGACTCGCTTCGATAACTTTCTTCATAAGTGGGAGAATGAGCGCGAGCCGGGGAAATTGCTGCACCCGAATACAATTGAGGTGCAGTTCAATATTCTTCGGACGTTGGTGCATCGTGCCATTGAGGTTGGGATAATGGAGGCTTCCAAAGACCCATTCCTCGTGTTCAAATACAAAGGCGTAAAGACCATTAAGGAAAAATTGAGCGAAGAAGAAATGAGTCGCATCATCGCTCTTGAACTTGAAGAAGGCTCATTGATATGGCACTGCAAGAATTACTTCTTGTTCAGCTACTACTGCGCCGGTATCCGTGCGGCTGACCTAATTCAACTCCGTTGGCGCAATATAACTGAGTCCGGGCGACTACATTATCAAATGGGCAAGAATCACAAAGACCGCGACCTGGTGCTTGTAGAACAGGCTTTGGAAATTCTTCGTTATTACCATAACGATGATGCTAAACCTGATGACTACATCTTCCCTCTGCTCGATAACAATGCCGAATATGCGAAGTATATCACGCAAGCCGACAAGGACCGAATGAAACCGGATCTGCGGCACCTCCTTTATCAGCAGGTGTCGGCAAAGAATGCTCTTATAAACAAATACCTCAAGAAGATTGCAGAGAAAGCCGAGGTTACAACAAATCTCACGATGCACATCAGTCGCCATGCCTTCGCACATATCGCACAGGAGTCAGGCGCAGAAAGTTCCGCCATAAAGAACATCCTTGGCCATAGTAATCTCGCCACAACCGAGCGTTACATGGGTAGCTTCGACACCTCAAAAACAGACAGCACCCTCCGTTCCTTGTTCGCCAAGAAAAAGACCGGAGCTGACGGCCTGACCGATGAGGAACGCGAACAACAAGCCATCGAGTTGCTGAAAGGGATGTCTCCTGAGCAAATCATGTCCATCATATCCGCCATCAACAAATAATCAGTAAATTTGCATATGGAACATAACATCGACATAACCAAGGTATACAACCATGCAGCTGAAACCATAAAGAATGCTATTCTGAAAGGTCAATATGAAGCGGCAAAGGGTGTCAATCGTGTGCAACTACTTACATATTATGCCATTGGAAAATATGTATCTTTAAACACCAGAAACGGAGTATGGGGAACCGGAGCATTGGAGGCTATCAGCGAAAGGCTCAGGAAACTTCTACCCGGACTTAGAGGATACAGAAAGACGCAACTAAAAGAAATGCGATTGTTCTATGAAGGCTGGTCTTTCATAGACTCTAAATCGTCGGTTGCAACCGACGATTTAACCTCTGACAATTCGTCGGTCATAACCGACGAATTACAACGCATTGTGAATGTGGAAGATATATTGAGTCTAATCAAAATTGAAACACCGGCAGAATTTCCAATGGAGGACTATCTCAAAACTCCATTCACTCATCATACCGTGCTGCTACGCAAATGCAAGAATAATGAGGAAAGGTACTATTATATGAGACGATGTGTCGAGGAACACATGTCAGTGCCACGCCTTGAACAAGTTATAACCAATGGTGAGTATAGTAATTCCGGGGAAGCCCCTAATAACTTCATAGAGAGGATTGAGGATAAGAATATGGCTCGTAAGGCTGTGATGCAATTCAAGGATTCCTATTTACTTGACTTCATAAATACAGAAGAGATAGGAGAAAGGGATTTGCAGGATATAGACGAGCGAGTGGTTGAACAGCAGATAATCCACAATATTAAGAAATTCATAATGACATTTGGTAAGGACTTTGCCTTTGTCGGCAATCAATACCATCTTGAAATTTACTCAGAGGACTTCTTTCCGGATCTACTGTTCTTTAACAGGGAGCTGAATGCTTTAGTGGTAGTTGAGCTTAAAACCGGAAAGTTTAAGCCCGGCTATCTCGCACAACTGATGACCTATCTTCGGATTCTTGATGACAAGGTTAGAAAACCACATGAAAATCCATCTATAGGCATCGTTCTATGCAAGGAGGCTAACAGAAGTTTCGTAGAATATGTCATGCAGGACTATGATAAGCCTATGGGAGTAGCTACATACACCACTTCTAAAGAGATGCCTGAAATGTTGAAAGACGCACTTCCTGATATGGATGAATTAAAGAAACTACTCTGATTATTCATGCTGAAATTTCTATATAAAGATGGGATGTCATAGAAACGATATCAATGTCATAGAAATGTAATAGAAAAAACATTGTGTCATAGAAAATGTCACCATTGAATCCGAAGTTGTCACCAATAATGTCACCAATATCACCCCAATGGCACCAATCGTGGCACCGATAAAAACGAATTTGGCACCGATAGTGTCCGTTCCTGAAAAAGGTTGACTCGGTTTTGTATGTTAACTGGTTTAAGTT
>CALZOH010000150.1 GCA_945827465.1 uncultured Prevotellaceae bacterium | reverse complement strand
GGCGTATGCGATACGCCCCTACATATTTACCTTTTGTTCGCTGGGGATACGGTGAAGGGTCGTTCCGTTTTATATCTTGTTTTTCGCCGTAAACTGTAGGGGCGTATCGCATACGCCCTGATGTGGGCGAACGGGAAATGATGGCGGCGAGCAAATTATAGTTGAATGCCTGCCTCTTCTTCTCCATTAACCGAAAAAGCCATCCGGCCCACCGATGGTGAATGCCGAATGGCTTTTGAGTGTATGAACGAACACTTGAAACCGGTTCGTCAATCAGGGATGAGGGTTAACCGCAACGAGATGCACCGCAATTCTTGCAAATCAGGCAGCCCTCTTGATAAATCAACGATTCGTGACCACAATTAGGACATATCTGGCCGGAAGCTTTGGTACCGTCTTTGATATACTTTTTCAGAGCACGTTCCACACCATTTTTCCACGTATTGATATTTTCGTCTCCCAATTGAAGCGAGCTGACCAATTTGATAACGCGCTCAACGGGCATTCTGTAACGGAGCACGCCAGAGATCAACTTGGCATAGTTCCAATACTCTTTGTTGAACTTCTCTGAAAGACCTTCAACCGTAGTTTTATAGCCGCGCTTGTTCTCAAACTGGAAGTCATAACGTTTGGTTCCGTCCTCGCAAGCCTTCTTGATAATGCGACCTTTGGTTACCGACTTAGGCAGAACGATACCTTCATCGTCATCTTGCAAACCGGTAAAGATTTCATAAGGATAACCGTCGAGCAATCCGACGAAAGCCACCCACTTCTCCTTGTTGTTCTGGAACCGTACCACGTCACACTCCAACGATTCAGGGCGAGTTTCAGTCACTTCGGGCTGTTTGCAGTAGGGCATTTCAGGCTTATCCTTCTTCTTCACCTCAATCATCACGCCCGAACGGCTACCGTCGCGATAGATGGTGCAACCCTTGCATCCGCTCTTCCAGGCCGTGATGTAGATTTCGTTCACAACTTCTTCGGTAATATCGTTGGGCAGATTCACGGTCACACTAATGGAGTGGTCCACCCACTTCTGAATAGCACCTTGCATTCGTACCTTTTCCACCCAATCGACGTCGTTGGCCGTTGCCTTGTGATAAGGCGAGTGTGACAATAACTCATCCAGTTCTTCCTGCGTATAATTCTTCTCTACATCATAGCCATTGGCTTTCATCCACGTCAGGAACTTCTGATGATAAACGATGTATTCTTCAAAAGCATCGCCCGACTCGTCAACGTAATCGATGTGAACTTTGGGATCGTTGGGATTGACCTTGCGACGACGCTTATAGACAGCCATAAACACGGGTTCGATACCGCTGGTGGTCTGGGTCATCAAACTGGTGGTACCGGTAGGCGCAATGGTGAGGCAGGCAATGTTGCGACGACCATACTGCTTCATCATCTCATAAAGCTCAGGGTCGGCCTCCCGCAAACGGTTGATAAACGGATTATCCTTCTCGCGATTAACGTCGAAAAGTTTGAAGGCTCCACGCTCTTTTGCCATGATGACAGAAGAACGATAGGCGGCCAAAGCCAGAGCCCGTTGCACCTGAACGGCAAAGTCGGTAGCCTCCGTAGTGCCATAACGCAGGTTCATGGCTGCCAGCATATCACCCTCGGCGGTAATGCCCACACCCGTGCGACGTCCTTCTTCGCACTTGCGGTCAATTTTCTTCCAAAGGCTGTATTCCGTAAACTTGGTCTCGTCGTCCTGCGGATCGCTGTCAATCTTAGCCAAGATGGCCTGAATCTTTTCCTGCTCCAAATCAATGATGTCGTCCATGATGCGCTGAGCCACCATGACATGCTTCCTGAACTTCTCGAAGTTGAAGGTAGCCTGCGGGGTAAACGGATTGTCGACATACGAATACAGGTTGAGCGCCAACAATCGACAACTGTCGTAAGGACACAAAGGAATTTCACCGCACGGATTGGTCGAAACCGTCTTGTAGCCCAAATCGGCATAACAGTCGGGCACAGACTCGCGAATAATGGTATCCCAGAAAAGTACTCCGGGTTCTGCCGACTTCCAAGCATTGTGAATGATTTTCTTCCAAAGCGTCTTGGCATCAATCGTCTTATTGAAAATAGGGTGGTCGCCACTGATGGGGAATTGCTGCTCATAAGAAGCTTCAGCCTCAACGGCACGCATAAACTCATCGTCGATTTTTACCGACACATTGGCTCCGGTAATTTTTCCCTCTTCCATCTTGGCATCAATGAAAGCCTCTGAATCGGGATGCTTGATACTTACCGAAAGCATCAAGGCTCCGCGTCTGCCATCCTGAGCCACCTCACGGGTAGAATTGCTGTAACGCTCCATAAACGGAACCAATCCGGTAGAAGTCAACGCCGAATTCTTCACCGGCGAACCCTTCGGACGAATATCGGAGAGGTCGTGACCCACGCCTCCGCGACGCTTCATCAACTGCACCTGCTCTTCATCAATTTTCATAATGGCACCGTAAGAATCCGAGTTGCCATCAAGACCAATCACGAAGCAATTCGAGAGGGAGGCAATCTGGAACTGATTTCCGATGCCCGTCATCGGACTTCCGGCAGGAATAATGTAACGGAAATGATCCAACAGTTCAAAAATCTGATCTGCGCTCAAGGGGTTCTCATACTTCGATTCGATACGGGCAATTTCGTTGGCAATCCGCCAATGCATATCAGCCGGAGACTGCTCATAAATGTTTCCGAAAGAATCTTTCAAGGCATACTTGTTGACCCATACGCGAGCGGCCAACTCGTCGCCGTCAAAATACTTCAAGGACTCCTTGAAGGCCTCATCATAGGTGAAATACTTTCTCTCTTCCATGTATAATAATGATGTTATTCGTTTCTTTTAATTGTTTGCGTCTGCAAAAGTACAAGGTTTTCTATTCTCTCCAAAAAATATCATTGATTATTTTCAGGAAAATATAAAGTTTTCCAATTTCAAATCACAAACTACACTAAAACAGTTGATTGGAAAAGTTCAGCAGGAGAAAAGTTTTCTAATTTCAAAATTTGCGCATCTCAAAGAGAGATAATTGTCAACCATTTTCGACAACTTGTGATTATCAAATCCCGTTCAAAAAAAAGCAATTTCAAAGCCATTCGGATGCAGTTTCTGCCTATTTTCAAAACAAAAGGAATCAAGGAATACATAATAATTTCGTAAGTTTGCACACGCAAAAAAGACATTATCATGAAGACAGAACGTCGCACTATTCGGAAATATTCTTCAAAGGCTGTTGAGCCACAATTGTTGGACCAATTGCTCTCTGAAGCCCTGCGCACACAAACGATGGGCAACCTGCAACTCTACAGCGTGGTAGTAACCAAAGACGAAGAGATGAAAAAACGTTTGGCACCCGCCCACTTCAACCAGTCCATGGTCACCAATGCCCCGGTGGTATTAACCTTCTGCGCCGATTACAACCGCACCACCGAATGGTGCAACCTCCGCAAAGGAAATCCCGGCTACAATAATTTTCTTTCATTCCTAAACGCTGCCACGGATGCTCTCCTTTACTGTCAGACTTTCTGTGATTTGGCTGAAGAAGCCGGACTGGGACTTTGTTTTTTGGGAACGACCATTTATAATGCCCAACAGATTGTCGATACATTGCAACTGCCCAAACTCGTCATGCCCGTTGCCACGATTACCTTAGGATGGCCTGACGAACAACCCGCACTTACCGACAGATTGCCTCTGCAGGCCGTTGTGCACGAAGAGACCTACCACGATTATTCAGCAAACGACATAGATCGACTCTATTCGCCCAAAGAAGCCCTACCCGAGAACCAAGAGTTTGTCAGAATCAATCACACGGAAACGCTGGCACAAATTTTCTCAGACATCCGCTACACAAAAAAAGACTGCGAGTGCATGTCGGAAAGCCTTATCGCTACTCTCAAACAACAAGGCTTCCTGAAATAATCGATTCTTCAAACAATACAAATACACATCATGAAAATAGGAGACAAAGTAAGATTTCTTAACGAAGTGGGAGGCGGCATCGTTTCGGGCTTCCAAGGAAAAAACATTGTATTGGTAGAAGACCAAGACGGCTTTGACATCCCCGTTAACATCAACGATTGCGTAGTGGTAGATAATGACAACTATTCATTGGCTAATCGTAAGAAGAATACGCCCTCCGCAACGACAGTAGACAATCAGCAGCCCACCTCCATCAAGGCCGGACTCAACAAAGAACTGCCCGAACCTGAGGAACTACCCATCGAAGAACTCCCTATCACCTTCAAACCTGCTCCTGTTGAGCGTTCAAACGCCGAAGCACTGAATGTATTTCTCTGCTTTGTTCCCATCGAAGTGGCCGAACTCACCAAAAGCGATTTTGAAGTTTACCTGGTCAACGACAGCAACTATTATTTAGACTTCACTTACTTAACCGGAGAAGGAAAAGGTTGGAACTTGCGTTACAGGTCCACTGCCGAACCTAACACCAAACACTTCATCGAATGCTTTTCGCGCGACGACTTGAACGAATTACAGCACATCTGCATCCAAATACTGGCCTATAAAGAAAACAAGAGTTTCATGCTCAAAACGCCCCAAAGCATCGAAATACGCCCTGACCTGACCCGTTTCTTCAAATTACACACTTTTCAATCCAACCTGTTTTTTGAGGAACGCGTACTGACATTTGATATTATGACAGACGATAAACCCGTGCACCACGTGTTTACCGATGCCTCTACCATCAAAGAAGCACTGACAGCTCCCAACAAGAAAGAAAGCAGTCAGCCCCATGTTCACGCCATCACCCTCAAAAAAGAGCACAAAGAAGCCATCGAAGTCATCGACCTACATGCTCATGAACTGCTGGACAACACGCGTGGCATGAATGCTTCAGATATATTGGAATATCAACTGGACGTTTTCAGAAAAATCATGGAACAACACAAAAACCAAAAGGGTAAAAAGATTGTGTTTATCCATGGAAAGGGACAAGGAGTATTGCGCAATGCCTTGCTTCGCGAACTGACCCATAAATATAAGAAATGTACCAGTCAGGATGCTTCTTTCCGCGAATACGGATTTGGGGCGACCTTAGTGACTATTTACTAACTTATCTTTATACCATATTTATTTCATGATTTCCATCTGTCAAGCCCGGAAAGAAGATGCTTCAGTCATTGCCCGACTCATCATTGAAGCCATGACGGTAGAATGTTGCGAACATTTTTATGGTGTTCGCTTCACGATTGACGACTTTGCTGTTTTTATGGAGTCACTTGTCAGGAGAGAAGACACGCAATACAGTTACGTCAACACGGCCGTAGCTAAAAATGAGCACAACGAAGTTATTGGTGCTGTTGTCAGTTACAATGGCGCTGACCTCCATCGCTTACGCGAACCTTTTTTGCAAGGAATGCGCCAACATTTTCAACGCGACATCCAAAACATACCCGACGAGACACAAGCCGGAGAACTCTATATTGACTCATTGGCCGTCAACCCCGCATACCGCAAGATGGGTATCGGGACACAACTGCTCCAGTCAACATTTCAGAAAGCGCGCGATCTCAAAATCAATTGTGTGGGATTATTGGTTGACTACAACAATGAAAAGGCAGCCCAACTCTATACAGCCTTGGGATTTCAGCCCGTTAACGATGCTTCATGGGGCGGCCATCCGATGAAACATCTGCAAATAAACGTATAATTACCGCTCCTTGCAGCACCACATCTTACGCATATAGATGTTCTGCAACATAGGTCGGCTATTTTCGACCTATTTCATCCGGACTTTTTCCGATATAGTTGTACCTTTGCAGTTGTTTGTTAAATATTTGAGTAATGAATTATATCGTGAAAATCATGTTCGGTTTGGGATTATTATCCCTTATCTTTTCCTGCAAAGACGAAGTTGACACCAGTGACATTTACACGTTCAAAGGACAGACCATTTCAGATTACGCAAAAGAAGACTCCAGTCTTTCTTTGTTTTATCACGCCTTGACATTGGCAAAAGTAAAAGCCTCTTCCAAAAGTTCATTGGCCACCCTGTTGTCTACGCGAGGTAATTACACCGTTTTTGCACCCACCAACAATGCAATCCGCATCTTCCTTGATTCCATTTATGCTCATGAGCCATACGACATCGACACCATGAGTATGGAAACAGCCAACAAAATAGCATTGAATTGTATTTTGGATTATGGTGACGAAGAAGCACTTCTTTCCACCGGTTTCTTTGTCGGTGCCATCGACAAAGGTACATTCAACGACCGACACATCCTTGTAGAGTTCGACACTATTGCCGGCGGACAGCTTTCCATTATATTAAACAATACTTCACGCATCATCCAACCAGATATTGAACTTACCAATGGTGTGATTCACGTCGTGAACAAAGTCATCGCTCCATCCACATCATCCTTGTCGGCACTCATCAGTCAAATCAACAACATGAGAATATTCAGTCACCTATTGGAGGAAACCTCTTGGGCAGACTCCCTCATTAAATATCGTGATGAGTCTTACGAAGAAATCCCCGACAACATCCGCGATCGCAAGGTAGGCCTTACCTGGCAGGACTATCCTTCACCGGTTCATAAATATTATGGTTATACCGCATTTGTCGAGCCTGACAGTGTTTACGTAGCCGATTGGGGCGTTCCCAAGCCTGAAATAGTTAACGGAGCTGTAAGGAACTGGGATGCCATCATGGCAGTCATTAGAGAGAGGTGTAAAGAGGCATATCCTACAGCCACCTCTAATGATTTGAAGAGCGAAGATAACGCCGTCAACCAATTTGTTTCGTACCATTTGATTAACCAACGTGTTCCTTTCAACTATCTGGTCAATCATCTGACCGAATTAGGTTATTACTATGCAATACCAGACCAGCTTAGCATTGATGTATGGGAATATTATGTTACGATGGGCAAACACAATCGCATGTTTAAGATTACTCAACCGGCAAAGACCGGAACGATGAATATTAATCGTTATTCTAAATACGATAATTCTTTCTATGGCGATTATCATGAAATTTCATGTGAACGCCCGGGTATTGAAATCAGCTCTACCAACTATGGCTACACCAATAATGCGCTGAATGGCTACTATTATCCCATCAATCACGTCATGATTTATGACTCAGACGTACCCAACAAAGTTTTGAACGAACGTATGCGTTACGACGCAATGGCTGCTATGCCGGAACTGATGACCAACAACATCCGTCATCCGGCGACACGAGGAAATCACAATATTCCTTCTATGTTTGTTAAGGACTTTACCTATACTGATGAGACGCAGTGCTCAATGATCTCGTGGGGCGAAAGCTGGGTCAATTGGCAAGGCGATGAGTTGATTTTCTACGGACAGGTCGATCTTACCTTTAAATTACTTCCCGTTCCATACGAAGGAACCTATGAGGTACGAATAGGATGCGCTAATTTGGGTTCGCGCATCATGGCCCAGATTTACTTTGGAACCAATAAAGAGAATCTTCCTGCCATCGGACTTCCTGTTGACTTCCGCATCTTGACCGATAGCCCTTACATCGATTGGATTAAAGATGGGCCTGATGTGGAAGAAAATAAAGAAAACGATAAGTTCATGCGCAACAAGGGATATATGAAAGCGCCCAAATATTTCTGTCGCAACACTTATACCTCCCCGATGAATGTTCCGTTACGCAACAGCGAAGGTTCTATCGTCAGCCTTCGCAAAATCATCTACACGGGAAGGATGGAACCTAACACTACTTATTATATGCGTATCAAGTCTGTACTTGAAAGTACTGCAAACGGCATGGACCTCGACTACATAGAAGTAGTGCCCAAGTGGGTTTACAACGGTCCTGAAGGTGAAGATATTTGGTAACATCTCTTAAATTGCTGTTAGGTTTCGTAAACTTACAATTGCGTTCTTCATCTTGAGATAATCAGCAGGAGGTATTTGCACACGATGGCATGTATCTCCTGCTATTTATATTACGGCTCTTTCATTTAACCCAAATCGGTCATTAGCGTTATGATGATAACAACTCT
>CALZOH010000149.1 GCA_945827465.1 uncultured Prevotellaceae bacterium | reverse complement strand
AAATCGGAAAGTCACTTCGGAGGTGGTCCGAAGTAGGTTTTGAAAATCGGAAAGTCATTTTTCCATGAAATAATGGGCTCTTGGTGAATGATGCAGAAGTGATTTAACCCAAATCATTAGAATTCTCGGTGTAGTATGATGCCTCAAGAAACATCAGCAAATAACAAACGGATTGCCAAGAATACGGCATTACTTTATGTTCGTATGCTTGTGATGATGGCCGTTTCTTTATACACAAGTCGTGTTGTACTTCGTGTTTTGGGTATAGATGATTTTGGAATTTACAATGTGGTGGGCGGCGTAGTCACTATGTTTGCTTTTCTCAATAGTTCGATGTCCATTTCTGTACAGAGGTTTCTTTCATTTGAATTAGGAAAAAAGAATGAGGAAAGTCAGATAAATATAGTCTATAGTGTTTCTTTTTTGATTCATGTATTAATTGCTGCGATAATCTTTCTGATTACTGAGAGTTTAGGGATATTTTTTCTGGAAGAACTCAATATTCCGATGGGAAGACAAAATGCAGCCCACGCTATTTTTCATATTAGTGTGTTGACTACATGTATAAGTGTGATTCAGATACCTTTTACAGGGCTAATTATTGCAAAGGAGAAAATGGACGCTTATGCTTATATTAGCATTGTAGAGGTATTTTTGCGTTTAGCTTTGGTTTATTTACTCTCTGTATTGCCGTTTGACCGATTAATATGTTATGCGTATTTACTTTTAGGTTCTTCCATAGTTGTATGTTTTGCTTATTACTTATATTGTCATTATAAAATATCTCAAGTCCAGCTTGCTTTCTTTTGGGATAAAACGATCGTTAAGAGAATGCTTTCATTTGCTTCTTATAGTCTTTTTGGAGAAGTTGCATGGACGGCCGTAGGACAAGGAGTTACAGTTACACTAAATTTATTTTTTCCGCCGGCTGTAAATGCTGCAAGAGCGATTGCTATTCAAGCAAGTTGTGCAATTAAGAAGTTTGTAGATAATTTCCAAATGGCAATTAATCCCCAAATTGTCAAGTTGTATGCAGCCGGAGAAAGAAATGATATGTTGAAGTTGTGTTATCGAGGAACACGACTTTCTTTCTATTTATTGTTGCTGATCTCCGCTCCATTTATTTTTTGTGCTGACTATATATTAAATATATGGTTGGAGGAAGTACCTATTTATACTACGGCATTTTGTATATTGGCGTTATTAGGATTTCTCTTTGATATACTTTCCAATCTATTAAGTACTGTTGTAAAAGCAACGGGTAATATTCGCACCTATCAGATAATTGTTTCTATCGTTCTGTTCTTGAACTTACCATTTTCCTATTTGTGCTTGGCTTTAGGATTTACGCCTGAATCCGTTTACTGGGTATATATTATTGTATCATTCGCTTTATTGTTTGTCCGTTTGCGATTATTGCGTCCTATGGTAGGTATTTCAATCAAGGATTATTGTAAATCGGTTTTATATCCCATTATAAAAACTACATTAACGGCACTCATCTTACCGATTATAATTTATTGGCATGTTGAGCATACTGTATGGAATTCTTTCTCTTTAGCTATGTTATCATTCTTGCTGATATCGCTTTCCATCTATTATTTGGGATTGGAAAGTGAGGAAAAGAATTTTGTACGTCAAAAAATTAATATCTTCTTATGCAAAAGAAAATAGGTATTGTCACCTGGATCACATACCATAACTTTGGAACATTTCTGCAGGCATATGCTTTACAGCGGGTTGTCAGTTCTTTGGGCTATGAAAATAAGATTTTGTCTGACCAAAAGTTAGTCGATGAAATCCATCCCAAAGCAGGGCTTTTCCGCCGTTTCCTTATTACATGTTATCATTGTCTTTTTGATTTCAAGGGACTATGGAAAGGATTTCGTAAGGCCTCTGAATCCTATCATTCGTTTGAGAAAGATTACCTTCAGGTAGACCATTCATGGAAGAATGAAAGTGAATTAAACAATAGGTATGATTTTTTTATTTGTGGTAGTGATCAAATCTGGTCGCCAGTCATACCATTTCAGCCCTACTATTATTTAGCTTTTACCCGTAAAAAGAAAATAGCTTATGCTCCAAGTATAGGTCAGGACTTCTATCCGGAAGACCGGAAAAGTCAGATGAAAGAGCTTCTCTCTGATTTTACAGCAGTATCAGTACGTGAAAAGCGTGGCGCGGAATTACTACGTTCTTTTATAAATAAGCCTATCGAAACGGTTGTAGACCCTACATTACTGGTCTCATCAGATTTGTGGTATCCGTTGGTAGAACAGGGTAAGACCGAATCGCCTTATGTACTTTGCTACTTGCTTACTTTCAATGAGCACTACTTACGTTATGTGAAGCAGTTTGCTGAGAAGAAGTGCCTACCCCTAAAGATTTTTATTCTCGATAAACGATATCTATCATTTGCAGATGAACCTATATATGCAGGGCCAAAAGAGTTCCTTTATCAGATTTTCCATTCGTCCTATTTTTTCACAGATTCATTTCATGGAACAATTTTTGCCATTCATTTTAAGAAGTGGTTTCGTGTGTTTAAGCGATTTAAATCAGGTGCTGCAAATAATCAAAATTCACGTGTGGAGAATTTATTATCCATAGCGGGTTTGCAAGACTATTTCATTGACGAGTCCGAATTTGATAAGATAGAGCAACTTCCTTCTATAGTTTATACCGAAGTGAAAGAATCTATTCACAAAGAAAGAGAGCGCTCTCTATTGTTCTTAAATAAAGCATTAATGTCACAATCATGAAACAAATATGTCCTGAGGAGTTGTGTACAGGCTGTTTAGCGTGTCTCAATAGTTGTGCACATGGCGCCATCACCCTTCGTGAAGATGTTGTTGGTTTCCGTTATCCGTCAATTGACCAAACAAAATGTGTTGACTGCAAGCTTTGCGAAAAGGTATGTCCTGCTCTCCATGTGCCGGAACGGCGATTTCCCAAAATCGGTTATGCCGTTCAAGTAAAAGACAATGTGGAACTGAAGCAGTGCGCTTCGGGCGGTGCGTCAACAGCACTCGCCCGTCTTATCCTTTCTCACCAAGGCATTGTCTATGGTTGTTCCGGTGAAGATATTCGGCAAGTAAAGCATATTCGAGTAGGACATATTTCACAACTCAACAGTATACAAGGTTCAAAATATGTTCAAAGTGAAATAGGCTTCATTTACCGCTCTGTCAAAGAAGATCTGCAAAATCAAAAAAAGGTACTCTTTATAGGAACTCCGTGTCAAGTCGCAGGACTCAAGAACTATTTACGTAAGGAGTATGACCATCTGTTTACTGCAGATTTGGTTTGTCACGGTGTACCTTCTCAAAAACTATTGAATGAAAATATAGACGATTATCAATCGAAGGGCTTAAAGTTGGATGAACGCACTATCCGATTTCGTCAAAAAAAATCTGACGCTTGCCAAACTCAATCCGCAAGGATTGAGTATGGCTGGTTTTACCAAAACCAGCCATACTCAGCGCGTTTGAAGCAGGTGAAATATACGCGTGACCCCTATATGTTCGGATTCATTCAAGGACTTTTCTTTCGTCCCAGTTGTTATAAATGCTCCTATGCCTATGCTTCAAGGATCAGCGATTTTACTTTATCTGACTATTGGGGCTTGGGAAAAGACTCCGGGTTTGTTCTTGGGAGAGGTGTATCATCTGTATTATTGAACACGGAAAAAGCGTTGCAACTGTTTGAGGAGTTAAAGGCAAGCGTTTCCTACGAGCAACGCGAAGTACAGGAATCCGTTGTTGGGAACGGCCAATTGCAGCGTCCCAGTATGAAGCATCCGCAGTACTACAAATTTCGAGAGATCTATCCATCCTTAGGGTTACGAAAAGCTGTAGACCTTTGTCTCCGAAAAGATAGATGGAAGATAGGCCTCAAGAAGGTACTCTTTCGGATACAGCAGATAATGAAATTATAAACTGACTATGATATCTACCAAATTTGATTTAGCATTATTCCTTGAAAAAGACAAGCAGGCATTAGGGCGGAAAAAGAAATGGCCATCACCTTTTGATGACATTTGGATTTTTGAGATAGCCCTGCGCCATCATGAATATTATACAAATATTTGTGGGGGGGGGTAATTTCCCATTGTAAACGACTGTTTTGGTCTTTCCTGCATTATCATTATGGTGTTCGTTTGGGCTTTGAGATTCCTGTGAATGTGTTCGATTACGGTTTACGCATCAATCATCGTGGCACAATCATAGTCAACGCAAAGACACGCATTGGAAAATGGTGCGACATTCACGCATGCGTAAACATTGGAGAAGGCTTGGACCGGCAAGCTCCGCACATTGGTGACAATTGTTGGATAGGTCCCGGTGCGAAATTGTTTGGCGGAATTACAATCGGTGATGGCGTGATGATAGGGGCCGGTGCCGTGGTCAACCGGTCATTTGGCAATCAGGTACGCATAGCCGGTGTACCGGCCAAGGTGGTAAAAGAAGAAGGTGAACCTTATCACCGAAAATAAAGAAGAGAAATAATTAAGAAAGAAGATATGATACCCAAAATTATACATTACTGTTGGTTTGGGCGCAATCCTCTGCCACCGATGGCAGTGAAATGTATTGCGTCGTGGAAAAAATATTGTCCTGATTATGAAATCAAAGAATGGAACGAGGATAATTTCGATTTAAATTGCAATGCCTATGTTCAAGAAGCCTATCAGGCCCGCAAATGGGCTTTTATTACCGACTATGTACGCTTATATGCCTTGGTAAACGAGGGAGGTATATATATGGATACAGATGTTGAGGTTTTGAAACCATTGGATAGCTTGTTGAATTTCGACGCGGTGTCTGGATTCGAGTCCTTGACTCGAATCCCGACAGGCCTGATGGCCTGTCGGGATCATCAGCCGCTTTTCGAGGAGTTGATGCATGAATACGACAATCTTCATTTCAAACGTCCGGATGGCACGCTTGATATCACCACCAATGTAACGCGTATCACGAATGCCTGTCTGAAATACGGTTTTGTTCCTAACAATACATTGCAAACCGTAAATGGCTTCACCTTGTTGCCCAAAGACTATTTGTGTCCGAAAGATTGTGAAACAAAAGAATTAGAGATAACAGAAAATACGCTTACCATCCATCACTTTGATGGCAGTTGGGTTCCGGAAGAACAAAAATATGCACAAGCCTTATCTTCACGTATGAAGATTATCCCGAAACCGTTCCGAGGATATGTAGCCAATTTCATTGCCATTTGCCGCTTTCGGGGAATCTCAAATGCAATTAGCGATTCAATAAAATGGTTGAAAAGGAAGAAAATATAAAGAAAGGAAATTTAGCGTCAATTATATATGAGTGGATTTCCATTTGTGTTACTTTATTTTTTGTTGGATAGAGAATTGTATTTTATCCTTCATTCGGAAAGTTTGACTGCCATTTATGCAGTTTTTTCTAAATGTGCTTGTATATTATTATGTTTGATTGCACTGAAAAATAAGCATTTTAAGAATAAATTTGGAGCATTTATATGTGCATTGCTTCCTCTTGCTGAGATGTTACTATCTACTATAGTAAATGACGGCGATGTTCGTAGAGCGAGTATGATGATTTATTCTATCATTGGCATGATGATCTTGATAATGATCCAATCTACATCAAAAGCAAAGATTGAGAGTTTTGTACACTCTTTATCATTATTTTACTTCGTGCTTTGTGCTATCAATTTTGTGTTTTTATTAGTTTTTCCCCATTTTTTTAATAATGCGTCGGGTGGAGATCACTATTTTCTGGGAACAGAGAATCAAATAGGCTATCCGCTAATGAAAGGATTTTGCTTTGTGTATATAGATAGTATATTCAAACAAAAGAATAAAATGCTTTTAATGTATTCATTAATGCATTGTATTACCATCTTAATTATTTTTTCCGGATCAAATATTGTAGGATATTTATGTATGATGGCAATTATTCTTCTTAAGCCTTTAAGCAAAGTTATTCTGTCTATACCGATATTAAGAATTATAGGTGTATTCATAGCAGTCCTTTGTGCACTATTCCTTTTTAACATGTTAGCAAATTTACTACAAGCATCATGGATGGAATATATTGTAGTGGAACTTTTAGGTAAAAATTTAACCTTAACCAATCGAACAAATATTTGGGAACTTGTAGTCGAAGGTTTTTATGACTCTCCTTGGTTGGGGCATGGGATTAGAGAAACAGTAAATCTGTTTTACGTGTTTAAAAAGTTTTTTAGTGCACACAATCAATACCTTCAATCTTTATATGAATCTGGATCTTTGTTTTATGTAGCAATGATTCCTTTGGTAAAATTATTTAGTGATTGCATGAACATAACAGAATATCGTATTCGTTTAGTCGTTTCTGCGACTTGTCTTGCGACCATGGTTATGCTTTTAGGTGAAGCTGTCGGGATGGCCAGTCTTTTTACGTTATTTTTTATTGGATTAGGAGTTTCAGGTTATTATATTCCTAAAAATATGGCAAAATCCAAATAGAAATAATTGCTTTTATTCTAATTGTTATTGAAGATATGACTATTTCAGTTGTAGTTCCTATATATAATGTTTCACGATTTCTTCCAGCATGTTTGGATTCCATCGTTCACCAGACTTATTCCGATTTAGATATTATTCTTATAGACGATGGTTCTACGGATGACTGTCCACAAATTTGTGATGCATATAGTCAACGAGATGATCGTATTCGTGTTATCCATAAACAGAATGGTGGTCTATCTGATGCACGCAATGTGGGTATAGAATGTGCAAAAGGTCAATATATTACTTTTGTAGATAGCGATGACGTAATAGCTGTTGACATGATAGAGTATTTGTATTATTTAATGCAGAAATATCAAGTAGATATGTCATGTTGTCAGATGAGGCGTATCAGTGAATCTAATGAACCTATGGGCGAGACGCTAGCAACAGAAGATATTTTGATTCAAGGTGGTGCGCTGGAATGTATGCGTGCTCTTTTAACAAATTCGCTTTTCAATGTTGTAGCATGGTCAAAATTATATAAAACAAGCGATTTTAAGAATGTTAGATACCCGAAAGGAAAACTAAATGAGGACGTATTTACTACATATAAGATTGTAGCGCACTGCGAACGGATAATAATAGGTGGGGAGAGAAAATATTATTATCGCGTGAGAGAAGGTAGCATTATGACGATGAACTTTAAACCTGCGCACATGGATGCTGTGGAGGCCAAAATTACACTTAATAATTTTGTAGAAAAACAATTTCCCTCATTGGTTGGCTATTCACAAGCTGGCATTGTTTATGCTGCGAATATATGTTCTTTGCGCATAGCAAAAAGTAATGAGATGAAGGAAGTCTTGTGCTATATTCCCAAGATACAAGCACTTTATCGTCAATATGAATGGTCTTTTCTTAGATATTCGAGAAATAAGATATCCGCAAAGCTTTATTCCATATTGGCATATGTTCAATTGAATTTATTGGTTCACTTTTTACATTTATATTATCATGGGAGAAAGTAGAATTCCACATATTCGCTATATTCAACGGTATATTAATCAAAGAAACAGAGCGAGGTTAACCAACTTTGAACCAACCTTGATATGCAGCAATTGTACAGGCGGTTTTCTGTATCATTGGTTGGGGCTTCGTTTCTCTAGTCCTTTCATAAATCTTTACCTTACTTCAAATGATTTTTTGAGTGCGATGGAACATTTAGCCGAATTTCTGTCTGCGCCTATTGAGGAGGTTTTCGATTCTGGAAAAATATATCCGGTAGGTAGAAGCCAATATGGAGGAGAAAGGTTACACTTTATGCATTATTCCTCATTTGATGGGGCTATACAGAAATGGAACGAGCGTAAACAACGTGTTCATTGGGATAATATGGCGATTATTCATTCCAATTGGCCAGGTGAAGCGGGGGGGGGTAAAATTTCCGAATTAAGAAGATTTGAAGCCCTCCCTTTTAAGAATAAAGTGATATTTACAGATAAAGAATATCCAGAGTTTAGGTCAGCATTTTGCTTGAAAGGTATTGCCAAATCCAAGGGCTGTCTCTTATACACATCTCCGAGCCCACGAGACGTAGAGGAATC
>CALZOH010000148.1 GCA_945827465.1 uncultured Prevotellaceae bacterium | reverse complement strand
GAATCGGGTAAGGGACACTATTCACTCGATTGTATCTTAAATGAAAGAGCCGTGGGCCGTGAAAACCATATCCTTCCCACCGGAAATCATGAAACGCGGAACAAAAGGTACCAGGAGCTCCCTATAAAATAACAGCATTTTTGAAAGTTGGGGGCTATCTTAAATGAAAGAACCGTGCCAATCTTATTATTTTTCAAAGTAATTATATTCGTTATCCGGCAAAAAAGCCATAACTTTGCGTGGATTTTTTTGACGAATAAAGAAAACAATAAATTTTGACTTAGATGAACGTAATTACGAAGACCGTCCAATTACCCGATGGCCGTACCATCAGCATTGAGACCGGCAAGTTGGCCAAACAGGCCGATGGTTCTGCTGTCCTCAGAATGGGCAACACCGTTTTGTTGGCAACAGTATGTGCTGCAAAAGACGCAGTACCGGGTACAGATTTCATGCCGCTACAATGCGACTACAAAGAACAATATGCTGCCGCCGGTAGATTTCCTGGCGGATTTACAAAACGCGAAGGTCGCGCATCCGATTATGAGATTTTAACCAGCCGTTTGGTCGATCGTGTGTTACGTCCGCTCTTCCCCAGTAATTATCACGCAGAGGTTTTTGTCAACATCATGCTGCTGAGTGCCGATGGCGTTGACATTCCAGATGCTCTTGCCGGATTTGCAGCCAGTTCAGCCATCGCCTGCTCCGATATTCCCATCGAAGCACCCATTGGCGAAGTACGCGTTGCACGCATCAACGGCGAATATATCGTTAACCCCACCTTTGAGCAACTTAAAAATGCCGATATGGACATCATGGTGGGTGCTACAGAAGAAAATATCATGATGGTAGAGGGTGAAATGAACGAAGTATCCGAACAAGACCTGTTGGGAGCACTGAAAGCTGCACACGAAGCCATCAAACCCATGTGCCAACTTCAGAAAGAACTCTCTAAAGAACTCGGCACAGACGTGAAACGCGAATATTGCCATGAAGTCAACGACGAAGACCTGAGAGCCGAATGCCGCGAAGCCTGCTACGACAAGGCTTATGCCCTTTCAGCAAGCGGACTGGCCGACAAGCATGGTCGTGAAGACGGCTTCACACAAATTCGCGAAGACTTCAAAGAGGCTTATGCCGCTAAACACGCCGAACTCACCCCTGAAGAGTTGGAAGAAAAGAACGCATTGATTGACCGCTACTACAATGACGTAGAGCGTGACGCTATGCGCAGATGTATCCTCGACGAAGGAAAGCGCCTCGACGGCCGTAAGACCACTGAAATCCGTCCCATTTGGTGCGAAGTCAGCCCGTTACCCACTCCTCACGGCTCTTCTATCTTCACTCGCGGTGAGACACAGTCCATCACCACTTGTACTTTGGGTACAAAATTAGATGAAAAGATGGTAGACGACGTACTCGACCAGAGTTACATGCGTTTCCTTCTTCACTATAACTTCCCACCCTTCTGCACCGGCGAAGCAAAAGCTCAACGCGGCGTAGGACGTCGTGAAATTGGTCACGGACACCTTGCCTGGCGTGCTTTAAAGGGACAAATTCCCGAGGAATTCCCTTACACCGTACGTGTAGTGTCACAAATTCTTGAATCCAACGGTTCTTCGTCAATGGCAACTGTATGTGCAGGAACATTGGCCTTGATGGACGCCGGCGTACCCATCAAAGAACCTGTATCGGGTATTGCCATGGGACTTATCAAGAATCCAGGTGAAGAAAAATATGCCGTATTGAGTGACATCCTGGGAGACGAAGACCACCTTGGTGATATGGACTTCAAGACAACAGGTACCAAAAACGGTTTAACAGCCACTCAAATGGACATCAAGTGCGATGGTCTGTCTTATGAAATTCTGGAGAAGGCCCTTATGCAGGCTAAAGCAGGCAGAGAGCACATCCTCTCGAAAATCACGGAAACCATTGCAGAACCTCGTGCAGACTTCAAACCCAACGTTCCAAGAATCGAACAGATTACTATTCCTAAAGAATATATTGGTGCCGTTATCGGCCCGGGCGGAAAGATTATTCAGGGCATGCAAGAAGAAACTGGTACGACCATTACCATTGATGAAGTTGACGGAGTGGGCAAAGTACAAGTTAGTGCGCCCAATAAGGAAAGCATCGAAGCCGCTCTTGCTAAGATTCGCGCCATCGTAGCTATCCCAGAAGTCGGCGAAGTTTACGATGCAAAGATTGTAAGCATTATGCCATACGGATGCTTCGTTGAATTTATGCCGGGACGCGAAGGCCTACTTCATATCAGTGAAATGGATTGGAGACGCCTCAACAGCGTTGAAGAAACCGGACTGAAAGAAGGCGATCATATCAAGGTAAAATTGCTTGAAATCAACGAAAAGACAGGTAAATTCCGTTTGAGCAGCAAAGTTTTGATGGAAAAGCCCGAAGGATTAGAAGAACGTCCACAGCGTCCACGCAATGACCGTCAACGCGGACATGGAGAAAAGCGTCACACTCACGGACGCAACGACGAAGACAAAAAGAAGACATCTTCTAACGAAGAATAAACCGTAAAAACCACCGGTTTCATTTCTAAAACGGGAGATAAGCGACAAATGCTTATCTCCCGTTATTCATGAATTTTCGGCTATAGGAGCGTCCAAGCGAAACACCAACCGTTGTACCCCCTCTTGCCAACGCGAACTACTGATTCGGAACCGTCCGATTTCAGAGGTAGTCCTCACATGAAGCCCCACACAGAGGCATTCATCATAATCACCCACATGAACAATCCTTACGGTTTCAGAAGCATCCTGCGGAAGACGCGACAAGTCAAAGCGGTTAGACACATCCGACTTTAACGCTACTTCTGACCACACCTCCAAATTACGATTGATCACTTCATTCACTCGCAGTTCCAAATCAGCAATCTGCTGCGACGTCAAGGGAATAGGCAAATGATAGTCCAACTTGGACTTCTTACGCTCCACATGACTTGAAAAGGCTCGGCCACAATGGTACAAACGATCCATCGTACCATTCAAAATATGCTCAGCAGTATGAGCCGGCGGATACTCCTCTTTATTATGTGCATTAAACACAACACTATTTTCTTCCATCTGATTATTTGAGATATGTTAAACGATTCCCTTATCACGAGCATGTCCAATCGCAAGTAAACAACTATCCACCTACCGATTAAAATCATCCACGGGTGTGCAAAGATAGTTATTGACCAAAACTTAAACGTGTTGAATCCCCAAAGAAAAGCAAAGAGTTAAATATGGTTAAAGTATCGATTTCCAAGTCAACTTTTCAAAAACACTTGGGAAGGTGTATTTAATAAACCATTATATTTGCACATGAAAATATTGAGTATTTATACATCCAAATAGGGAAACATACAAACATTATTAACAGAACCAATTATAAATAAACAGGTTACCAAACACGTGATCGCATATCCATTCATTTAAATAATCATATCTATGTTAAAAAAATTACCATTTTTACTCTTGCTGCTTATATGTAGTATGAGCATGAATTTGGCCAACGCTGAAATCATATATGTATATGATGAAAACGATGGCCTGATCACCAACGCAACCGATGGTGATGAAGGGTGTCAAGTATCTTGCGACTTCAAAGCAGGTGAATTTGGCTCGAGTGCAGAAGGTAGTTATGCCAATTTGATTGACAACAATCTCGGCACCTTCTTTACGTCTGCATGGGATGGTAGTGCTCCGGAACCGGACGACCATCCGCATTATCTGCAGATAGACTTAAAAGATCGCCCACAACAGAAGATTATCTTCTATATGGGTATTCGTGATGACCAGTGGGGTCAAACCAACCGACCGACAAAGCTCACCATCACAGCCTCTAACGATGTTGAAAGTTGGAAAGAAATTATCACGCTTGAAATGCCTAATGCAGCCAACGTTAAGGAGATGTATTCCGACATGATTGACCTGGGCGAGAGCTACCGCTACTTGCGCTTTAATGTACTCACCACCAACGGTGGTGGTTACATCGGCAACTATCCTTATTTTGCTATTGGCGAATTCCAAGTTTACGAAGCTCTTTCAAAAGAAATCAGTGACGCATTGGCTCAGTTGAAAAAACTCTACAACACATTGAGTCAAAAGGCCGCATTCCCGACCGGTGGCACGGATGTTGGATATTACGACGAAGGCAAAATCATGGCATATGAAGATCAGATGATCAAGACCGGCGACTTGCTGGAAAACGGAGGTTCTGACGATGCCTACGCAGCCCAAGCAGAAGCTTTGCAAAATGCATACGATGCCGTTCTTTCTTCTGGCATTGCTCTTGTTGACGGTTACTACTACTTCATTAGCGGCTATCCTGAATTTAAGAATCAGCAAGGCGTTGAAAAGGCCATGTTCGTCAATGAAAATAACATGCTCTGCTGGCAAAACTTCGACCCGAACAATGCCATGCAACTTTTCAAGATCGCCAAACAAGAGGATGGAACTTACACCATTCAGAACGTAGCAAGTGGCACCTACATTGGAGCCGTTGAAGGTACCAGTGCTCACCTGCCCATGACAGAAACTCCTACCGTTGGACAAACCATCAAGAACTTCGATGGAACTGCACAATGGAAAATTGCCAATGCTCTTAATGACCAGGCTTATCACAGCGCAGAACATAACAGTGGCGTCGGTGTTAACGGTCGCGTAGTTACTTGGGACGGCAATGCAAATTCTTGCTCCGCATGGATTATCCGTCCTATCACCGATCAAAGTCTCATTGATAAGTTAGTGAACGAAGGTAGCAAACAATATATTGCTTACCAAATGCAAATTGCTATCAACAACGCTCAGGAAACTCGTAAAATTGCCAACGACTTAGAAGCCCTCATCACGAAAGCTTCTCAGATTTCATCAAATGCACAATCAAGCGGTGACGGTTCGGCTTATGGCAACCTGATTGATGGCAATACGGGAAGTATCTTCCACTCTATCTGGAACGATTCTTACGCTGTTCCACAGGAAGAAGGAAGCGGCCAGGGCTGGCACAACTTGCAGTTCGCTTTGGAAAAAGAAGTCAGCAAGATTTTCTTCACATATATTGGTAGAGAAAATGGTGACGGTTGGCATGATAACCCCAACCACATCCAAATTTTAGCTACCAACGATGACAACTTGGGTCAGAGCACGTCGAATGCCGACTCTACACTTTGGACAGAAATCGTTGACATGACCAAAGAGGCTTACGGACTTCCCGGAAACGGAAACATGGTAAGTTATTCATCACCCATGATCGATTTAGGTACTTCCTACAAGTATCTGCGCTTCGTAGTTAAGCATGTATCTACCCAAGATGGCGGTAACCGCGCCACTGCTTTTGCTTCACCGAAAGAAACCGGTGTTACATTCAACTTGAGCGAATTCCAAATCTATGATGCTATTCCTATAGCCAAGTCCGAGTACTACACCGTAGCCGGAATGAAGGAGGCATGCGACGAACTTGACAAACTGATTAATGAAGGTTTGGCCAAGATTGGCTCACTCACTGCAACTGAAGCTGACATTGAAGCCCTCAATGCAGCAGCTGAGAAGATTAAAGAACTCTATGTTGACCGTGACGCCCTTGACAAGGAAATGGCAGCACTCTTGAAAGAAGGTAAGGATGTTTACAACACCGCAACCGGTGGACGCATCACTTTGGTAACAGACGCTGCACAGTTCAGCACCAACAGTAATGAACCGGGCGAAGGCTCTTTGGCCAATATGCTCGATGGCGACCTGAACACCAAGTTCCACAGCGCATGGAACGAAGGCGGTATGAAAAATGCCAACATCACAGAAGAAGAGTGGGCAGAAATCCTTTCAACAACTTCTTTCCCCGGAACCGGCGTTGGATATCATAACCTCCAAATTAAGCTCAATGAACCTGTTTCTGAGTTCTACTTCACTTACAGTGGACGTTACAACTCTCCTGAATGGTCAGACGCTCCTAACTACATCAAGATTCTTGCAACCAACGATGACGAATTAGGCGCCAGCACCGACAATGCCGACGAAGACGGATGGAACGAAATCATCACCATCGCCGACAAGGCATATTATCAGGAGACCCACAACATGACATTGCCCGAAAACGTAGTAGACCAGACCTTCTCACCGCGTGGCAGCAACCCGTCTGTATATACTTCTCCTGTCATCTCGCTCAAAGATAGCTACAAGTATATCCGTTTCGTCATCTTGGGTACCAACAACGCCCGTTTGGCAGAAAACGAAACTGGTTCTGAAAACCGTCTGTTCCTCAATCCTGATGTTACAGGTATCTCTTGGAACTTGTCTGAATTCCAAATGTACACCGGTCTGAGCGCTGATCGTACACAGATCAACTACATTGAAGGAATGAAGGAAGCCTGCGATGCTTTGAAGACTTTGTTGGATCAGGCTGAAGCCATGGAGCCTCACACAATGGTTACCACAGAGTTCAACGACAACCTGCGCGCTGCCTTTGAAAAGGTAATGAGCCTCTATGCCGACTCTACCGAAATGGTTAAGCTCTACAACGAATATATTGAACATATCAATAACTCTGAAGTAAATGAAGGTATCGGTTATGTGGATTCTCAAGAGTCCATCGACGAATTTGCCAATGCCATTCAGACTGCCAAGAAGAGCGTAAGCCCGACAAGCCCGACCGTTGAGCAACTCAATACAGCCATCGCTGACATGAACTCGGCCTTCAAGACCTTCATGACTCACGTAGGACAGATTGAGCCCAACCGCTGGTACACCATCGTAGCCGGTTCACTCCGCGCATATGCTAAAGACCAGCCGATATTCCTCATCAGCACATCAATCGGCACTGAAATTGCCTTGGGTGGTTATCCCATTGAGACCACAGCTCCTGCAACTGACCCGTATTCAGTATGGCGTTTCGTTCCGATTGAAGGCGCCGAAGGACAATATGCTATCCAAAACTTAGGTACCGGCCAGTATATTGGTGCTTACACCGAAAACAACAGAATGTTGACCGACCATGCTAAGGTTCCTTATGAATTGTTCTACTTCGGTAAAGGTAAGTTCAAGATCCACCAGGTAGGTGTTGAAGACAAGATGGACTGCTTCAAGGCCGACCAAAGCAATCAAAGATTGTTCCACTATCCGTTGAACAACGACGAGCAGGCAACATGGTACTTCAAAGAAGCCGACGAAGACCTCAGCATCAACTGGTATCCTAACAAGAGCACCAAGATTATGACTCTGCCGTTTGCCATCAGCGAAGACCTGCCGCTTAGCGAACTCAATGCCGGAATGAGCACCTACGCTGTTAAGGCTCTGTACACAACTGAAGAAGGTACACGTCTTGAATTGGTTGAAAAGAACGGATTTGAAGCCGGTGAACCGTTTGTTGTCGTTGCCGACAATGGAACTGATGACGCCAACTTCCCCATCCTGCTGGCACAACCTGAAACTGTTGTTGATACATCAGCCGTTGCAGCCAATGGTTTAATTGGTACACTGCAGGGTATGACCATCACCACTCCGGGTATGGGTATCTTCACGAAATCCGAGGAAGAAGGATGGAAGCTGACTCGCACCACCGGCAGCGTATTCATTAGCGGACGCGACGGTTATCTTGATCCGAAACAGGTAACCAACATCACTGAAGGTGAAGCCGACCTGATCATCACCACCGGTGACATGATTGACGGCGTTAAGGAAGTAACCCTCGTCAAGAACGGTGAGCGCGTTAACGTTTACACCATCGACGGACAGCTCATCAAACGCAATGTAAAGGCAGCAGACGCAAGCAAGAGCCTGCAGAAGGGCATTTACATCATCGGTAAGAAGAAAGTTGCCGTGAAGTAAACCTTCTCTCAACTGTATATAATGCGGAGGCGCACGTTTTCAAAAGAAGATGTGCGCCTCTTCTTTTGGTTTCAATGGGATATCATCAACTGGGGCGAAGTTGGTGAAATCAAGCAGCGACCGGACAGTCTTGCGGACGAAATCAATACCCATTTTCAAAAATAAGGCATGCTTGCGGGAACTCCCGCAAACGTCCCGCACACTTGAGTGAGCTTGCGGGAACTCCCGCAAACGCCCCGCACACTTGAGTGAGCTTGCGGGAACT
>CALZOH010000147.1 GCA_945827465.1 uncultured Prevotellaceae bacterium | reverse complement strand
ACAATAAGGTTAAATTACCCAAATCTTAGCTCACCCATTGAAATAAAATGGTAAATATGTAAGGGCACAAAGGCATACGCCCCACAGTTTTCCTGCGGGGCGCACTATTTCTGACTCCGAGCGTGACCGCTCAGCTAATTAAATGTGGAAGATAAAGCGCAAGATATCGTTGCCTACGGCATAGATCATCAAGGCAAAGAGCAGGAGCATACCGATGGTCTGCGCCCTCTCCAGGAACTTCTCGCTGGGCTTTTTGCGAGTAACAATTTCACACAGCAGGAACAAAACATGTCCACCGTCCAAAGCCGGAATCGGCAGAATGTTCATGAAGGCAAGAATGATGCTGATAAACGCCGTCATCTCCCAGAAGCGCTGCCAATCCCATACCGAAGGGAACATGCTTCCGATGGCACCGAAACTACCCACGCTGCGCGCGCCCTCTTTCGTAAACAGATACTTCAAGTCGTTGACGTAACCTTTCAGCACCTCCACCCCGTGGCGAACGCCGGCCGGGAAAGACTCGAAAAAGCCGTAGTTGACCGTGACCGGCTGATACATCGTATAGACCGAAGCCTCGGCTACGCCCATCTTGAGCTGCGGCGTCAACATCATCTGCAACGTATCGACGCGCGACGCTCCGGCCTTGCTCACCATCACCGTGACATGACGGGCAGCCAGGCTGTCGTCGGTGGGAGCATCCACCAGGCTGTCGCTCAACTTCTGCAACTGCACATGATAGTCGGTCCAGGTTTCAACCGGCACGCCGTTGAATCCCACAATGCGGTCGTCCTTGCGGATGCCAGCCTGAGAAGCCGGCGAATCGGGAAGCACGTCAACGATGCGGGCCGGCAGCCACACCGACACGAAAGGCGGAACCGAGCGGAACATGTTGATCATATTCAAGCCCTCTGCCGGCATCTTGATGTCGACCTCCTTGCCTTGACGCAACACGGTGACCACCTCGGCCGAAGAAAGACTGCGATAGACGGCGCTCACGCTCTCGCCGCTGTCGAAGCGTTTGAAAGCCCCCTTGTCGGTACGCAGCAAGATGTCCCCGTCCTGAAAGCCCAGCGCCTTCGCCTCCGTGCTGAATTGCATGCCCTTCGACATCTGATCGAGGGGAACGTACTTCTCGCCCCAACAAAACAGAATCATCGAATAAATGAACAAGGCCAACAGGAAGTTCACCAACACGCCGCCAATCATAATCAACAGGCGTTGCCAGGCCGGATGAGAGCGGAACTCCCACGGTTGGGCCGGTTGCTTCATCTGCTCCAGGTCCATCGACTCGTCAATCATGCCCGAAATCTTCACATAACCGCCCAATGGCAACCAGCCCAGGCAATATTCGGTTTCAGACTTCTTGGGACGGAATCTCAACAGCGTCTTCCAGGGGTCGAAGAACAAACAGAACTTCTCGACCCGAACCTTAAACAGTTTGGCAAAAAAGAAATGGCCACCCTCATGCAAGAGAATCAGGATGGAAAAACAAAGTATCAGTTGTAATGCTCTAATTAAAAATACTTCCATTGTGGAATGAGTAAAGATAATGATTAAATGAATTGTTGGGCCACGCGACGCGTCTCGGCATCGGTAGCGATATAAGTCTCAATCGTAGGATGCGAATCGAAGGGAATCAGGCTCATCACCCTACAAATATGGCGATAAATATCGGAGAAACCGATTTTACCCTGACGGAAAGCCAGATTCATCACTTCATTGGCCGTATTCAACACACAGGGCACGTTGCCTCCCCGCTCCAAGGCCTCATAAGCCAGTTGCAGACAGGGGAACTTCGCCTTGTCGGGCTCTTCAAACGTCAGACTCTGCAGCGCGAAAAGATCCAAGCGAAGGCCGGAAAGCGGCAGACGATCGGGATAGGTCAAGGCATACTGAATGGGCAAACGCATGTCGGGCACACCCAACTGCGCCTTCACGGCACCGTCCACAAACTGCACGGCAGAATGAATGACCGACTGCGGATGAACCAACACCTCGATACGGGACGGCTCTACGCCAAAGAGCCAACGCGCTTCAATCACCTCAAAGCCCTTGTTCATCATGGTGGCAGAGTCGATGGTAATCTTGGCACCCATGGCCCAATTGGGATGTTGCAAAGCACGCTCAGGCGTTACCGAAGCCAACTGCTCGGCCGGCATCAATCGGAACGGACCGCCCGAAGCCGTCAGAAGGATTTTATCGATCTCGTTGGCGCCTTCGCCAGCCAACGACTGGAAAATGGCCGAATGCTCGCTGTCGACAGGAATGATGGGCACGCAATACTGACGAGCCAAACGCGTCACCAACTCTCCGGCTACGACGAGCGTTTCCTTATTGGCCAAGGCAATCTGCTTACGGGCACGGATGGCATGAATCGTAGGCTGCAAACCGGAAAAACCGACCAAGGCCGTCAATACCACATCGACCACGGAGCTCTCGACAACCTGACACAAGGCTTCGGAACCGGCATACACCTTGATGGGCAAATCCGAAAGGGCTTCCTTCAACTGCTCATACTTCTCGGCATTGGCTATGACCACCGTGTCGGGTTGGAAACGGCGAGCCTGCTCAATGAGGAGGTCCACCTGATTGTTAGCCGTAAGCACAACCGCCTCGAACAAGTCGGGGTGCTCGTCTATCACTTGCAATGCTTGTGTTCCGATGGAGCCGGTCGACCCCAATATGGCTATTCGCTTCTTCATGTTGTTATTCATTCAATGTTAAGAGACCTTCGGGCAAATCAAGCACAAGCGTCCTCGCTTTTTCATCAAGATTGACCACAAAGTCGGGATGTAATGGCAACAGCACTTCTTTTCCCTCATGGCTCACCACCCGCAACAGCGTATTGGCACTTGAGGTATCGACCTGCTCGACCTTTCCGATTTCACCCTGCCGGGCATCACTAACGTTGAAGCCCGTAAGAAATCCCCACGTAAGCGGCATGTCACGCTCTTCGGGTATGGCCGAGATGGGAAACCACACCTCAGCCCCGCAAAGCATGCGGGCATGAGCTTCATCCTCTACGCCTTCAAAGAGAACAAGAAGCGTATCTTTGTTTTTAAAACGATATTCTTCGATAAAGAACGGAACCAACAACCCATCCACTTTCAGCAGCAGATAGTCGCACTCCGACTGATCAAAGATATCATCGGTAAAACGCATTTCGACTTCACCACTGATACCGTGAACGCGCTGAATATAGCCTATCTTAAAAACCTCATCCCACTTAATCATCTCTCAGAATTTTTGCTCCCAAAGCATTTAGGCGCAGATCGATCTGTTCGTAACCACGGTCGATCTGCTCTACATTTTCTATGCGGCTCGTACCCTCTGCGCTCAATGCTGCAATCAGCAGGGCAATACCGGCACGTATATCGGGCGAAGTCATGCGGCGAGCACGTAAACGCTGCATCTGGTTATGACCGACCACAACGGCACGATGAGGGTCGCAAAGAATGATTTGAGCTCCCATATCTATCAATCGGTCGACGAAGAACAGTCGGCTCTCAAACATCTTTTGATGGAAAAGCACGGAACCCTTGGCTTGCGTGGCCACCACAATCAAGACGCTCAACAAGTCGGGAGTAAGCCCCGGCCAAGGCGCGTCACCGATGGTCATGAATGAACCGTCCATGAATGTTTCGATTTCGTAATGCGCCTGCTCCGGAACAACGATATCGTCACCTTTCACTTCAATGCGCACGCCCAACCTCTCAAACGACTGGGGAATGATGCCCAGGTTCTCGACCGAAGTATTGCGAATGGTCAAGCCTCCGCCGAGCATCGCCGACATACCGATAAAGCTACCTACTTCGATCATGTCGGGCAATATGTGATGAGTGGCTCCATGCAATGACCTTACTCCTGATACCGTAAGAAGATTAGAAGCTACGCCGCTAATACAAGCTCCCATCCGATTGAGCAGATGACAAAGCTGCTGAATATAGGGTTCGCAAGCGGCATTATAGATGGTGGTCGTACCCTCCGACAGAACGGCTGCCATCAGGATGTTGGCTGTTCCCGTAATCGAAGCCTCGTCCAAAAGCATATAAGTGCCCTTCAGTTTCTCGGCCTCGATCAGATAACGCGAAGCGCCTTCATCGACTGTCAGATGTGCCCCCAACTGCTCAAAGCCGCGAAAATGCGTATCCATACGGCGGCGACCAATTTTATCACCACCCGGTTTGGCCATTACCGCCTTGCCCAAACGAGCCAACAACGGTCCTACCAACATCACCGAACCTCGAAGCTCTGCACATTTATGCATGAACTCCTCGGTATAGGCGTAACCCGACGAAATTTCATCCGCCTGAAAACTATATTCACCGCGTCCCCATCTGATCACCTTCACGCCAAGACCGCGCAAAAGTTCAATCAGATGTAACACGTCCAAGATTTCCGGAATATTCTTAATCCTTACCTCTTCAGAAGTAAGCAAGGTGGCACAAATCACTTCAAGCGCTTCATTCTTGGCTCCCTGGGGAACAATCTCGCCTTTTAAGGAATGTCCACCTTCAATGATGAAAGATGCCATAGCCGAAGTATTTGCTACTTGTTCTTTCTATCAGTAGCCAATGTTTTTAATGCTCGAGCGTTAGCGGATGATTCCGAGAGACGAAACTTTCCGTTACCAATGCGAATCTTACCGTCTGTAAAATTTGTGATGTCATCAGCAATTTTATCGTCATTGAGCGCATCCTTGTTCCAATAGAACAGATCTTTTCTCATCTGATCGGCTATCATGCCTATCAGTACATCGCGTTCGGCATTATCTTCCATTTCAGCAGCTTTTTTCAAAAGCTCTTCCAGCAGATAGCCGTAATGACGATAAGTAATCTTCTTCATCGGATAAGAAAGAGGACGAGGTTTTGCCGTGGCTTCCTCACGTTCAATCTTTACTGGATAGTCAATATCAAGTTGATAACGAGATATCCTTGCCAAATGATTCCACAGTACGCTGGAAGCATCAGGCATTTCACTAATCACGGGATACATCCGTTCCATTACTTTCACGATGGTTTCAGCACAGTGCTGACGCTCTTCCCGATCACTAATGGTCAAAGCATAGTCGACCATGTTCTGCACATTGCGTCCATATTCGGGAAGCACCATTCTTTCTCGATCTGTATTGTAATCCATTATCAAAATATTTTTTTAGGTTGGGTGGTCATGAACTCCTTCAGGTAAAAGGGCTCAAAATATGCAACATCTTCCGTCCGCCCCATGGCCAAGGCTTTCTCGGCCAACGGAAACATATTCTTGGCTAAAGGATGAATGCCCTCTACAAAGATAGCATTGGGATGTGTCAGCACTTGACGACACTTAGCAGCACCATTACCGAAGAATACCACCGGACGTTCTTGCAACCAATCACTATAAGAGTTTTCATCAATGATGTCGGCTGATATCGGCTTCACGGCTTTCAGATTCCGTTCATAGATGGCCGAGTACACTTCCATACGTCGCGCATCTATCATCGGACAAAACAATGCGTCATCAGGCAACTCATCATGATGCAACAGCATGGGCACACACAACAATTCAAGCGTCGAAACAGCAATTAATTTCAGATCGCGACCATAACACAATCCTTTGGCCGTCGATGTTCCTATACGCAAGCCGGTATAAGAACCCGGACCGGAACTCACAGCCACTGCATCAAGGGGAATGGCATGACTATCGGCAAATGACACGGCCTCTTCTACAAAAGGTGCCAACAAGTTGGCATGTGAAGGACCGTCCCAAGCCGTTTTCTCCATCAAACACTGTCCGTCTTCGCTCAATGCTACAGAACAAACGGTTGTTGTGGTTTCAATATGCACAATGCAGGACATTCCTAATCTTTCTTTTTTAATTTAAGGATGCAAAGATACAAACATATTATAGTTTCTGAATCTGTGCCACCTGTTTTTCAACATTTTTATTACTCTCATCAACTGAGTGCAAACAAGTAATCTCCTACTTCCGTATTATTTTTTTGAAAAACCACTCGAATGCCAAAACAGCGTGGTGCTACTTTTCATTAAGGCAGGAAAATCACGTTTTGCCGTTTCATCGGCCATTGGAAAATGACAGTACACCACCATTTCGTTGGCCTTCTCTTGCAACTTGGCTTGTAGCACCATCATGCCCGCCTTATTTCTCAAATCTTTCCAATCCTCGAGTGTATATCCTTCGGGTATTTGCCGGAAATCAGCATCCGTTGGCCACTCTACCACACATTGACGAGGTTGCCAATCCTTATTATAGAAGGTCAATACACTTTCCGGAAAAGGAGAATGGTAGGTGGTAGACATACAAACGGTCGTATCTGCGCCACTCACCAATAATTTGAGTTCACAACTCACAACCGTTGATAATTCCCATGATGCATAGTCATCCGAAAGACGCAACAATGTCGACGACTCTCCAAAATTATTCTGTACGGTTGCCTTCATGCCGCTCTCCAAAAAGTCAACAGCATCCAGCCGATTATCAAGAGACAGAACGGGCAAAACGGAGTCGGGCATCGCCATCAGAAACTGCTTCATCGTTCGAGCAGAACTTTCCACCACAAAGGAAATACAAAAGATAAATAATGCTAACCTCATTTTCATATTGCTGCAAACTTACGGAAAAATCCCCGTATTTTGGTAAGTTTGCAGCTCAATTAAAATTAAAGACTCTCATGAATGCCGTACTAATTGTCATACCCATACTTTCCATTCTGATGTTTGATTTAGGACTCACCCTAAAGTTCAACGACTTTCGGCTGTTATTTCAACGTCCACAGGCTGTTTGGATAGCACTCATCGGACAGATTATTTTGCTTCCCGCTATTGCTTTTGCCCTATCCATAGCTTTTCAACTGCCTCCGGCCTTGTTTGTAGGCATGATTCTGATTGCTTGTTGCCCGGGCGGCAGTTCATCCAATGTCTTTTCCAAATTGGCTCACGGCGACGTAGCCCTATCTGTCTCGCTCACAGCATTGAGCAGTTTGATCACACTTCTCACCCTTCCTCTTATCATGAACCTTGCCACATCATTGACCGATTTCTCTGACAACACCACCATACAACTGCCCGTCAAAAATCTGATGATTCAAAATTTCCTATTGATGTTCTTACCCATCTTGGCAGGTGCCGCATTAGCTCGTTGGCGACCGGCTATGGCGTTAGCCATCGGTCATGTGCTGTCACGCTTATCCTTTCCTGCATTGATGCTGTTAGCCGGTATCTTTTTCGTTCAACACCACAACACCATCGCCCTTCATATTTCATCCCTTGGCCCTTGCGTTTTACTCCTACTGTTGTTCTGCACGGGATGCGGCGCATTCCTGTCCCGAGCAGTTAGCCTACCAGTCGGCCAACGTCGAACCATCATTATCGAAATCGGGATGCAGAATGCAGCTCAAGCCATTGCCATTGCCAGTAGTCCTTTCATCTTTAACAACAACATCATTGCCATTCCTGCCATCATCTACGCCCTGCTGATGAATATTATCTTGTTGATTTACGTAGGCACACTATTACGACGTCAGACCACTTGAAGAGAAAGTCAGGACGCCTGAAGCACAAAATAACAGAGGTACTCCCATCAGCCTCGCAAAAGCTTTGTACCTTTGCAAGCAAATTTCAAACAACAAGATTCATGACCAACGAAGTTATCCAAGCCATTTATGAGCGACGTAGTTGTCGCAATTATCGCCCTGAGCAAATTAGTGACGAAGAACTACAAACCGTATTGGAAGCCGGCACCTTCGCCCCCACCGGGAAAAACCTGCAAGATCCGGTAATTGTAGCCATACAAAATCCAGCATTACGCAACAAAATCTGTCAACTCAATGCACAGATCATGGGTAGCAATGGCGATCCGTTCTATCATGCTCCCACATTAATCCTCGTTTTTGGGCATCCTTCATGGAAGAACTATATCCAAGACGGAAGCCTCGTATTGGGAACCATGATGCTCGCAGCCCACTCCATTGGACTGGGTTCTTGTTGGATTAACCGTGAAATCGAGATGTTCCAAACTGAAGAAGGTCGTGCCCTGATGAAAGAGATGGGACTACCTGACGATCTTGGAGGCATCGGCGCCCTCTCTTTAGGATATTGGAATATTCCCC
>CALZOH010000146.1 GCA_945827465.1 uncultured Prevotellaceae bacterium | reverse complement strand
TTCCACTTTGAAGTAGTTCAATGAATGATTGCACACGTGCAATGGCGTCTTGAAGTAGTACAATGCCTCATTGAACACTTGCACTGAAGGGTTTCATCTCTTCATTGCCTGAATGACATGCGTCAGCGGCGTATTGTAGGTGGCAAATCATCCTTTTAAGCAGAAAGTGACGATTATTCTATGTGTGATGACCATTTCTTATGGTATTTGCATCTATCAAGACAATTGATAGGAAGAGAGTACTCCTGTTACCGCAACTTACGTCGTCGCAACACCATCGGAACAAGCTACCGTGTAACTCACCCCAAAACCGGCGGCAGCATCTCTCGACCACACAATCAGCATAATCCTGACAATAACGTCAGATGTCCCACGAACCCAAGTAAATACATAAATATATATCATATCATGCAATCTTAAATGTAAGAGCCATGTTCGTGGGCTGCACAAAGTGAAGGTAAGTGTGAAAAATGAAGGACACTTTTTGTTGGTCCATGATATTTTTGTAATTTTGCGCCCCGTAATGGGTGTGAAGCAGTTTAGCTTAGACATCATTACATCCCCGTCAAGATAAATCAGTTCAATTAAATTAGATAATAATATATGGGTTATAAAATTGTAGTTCTTGCCAAGCAGGTGCCTGACACCCGCAACGTGGGCAAGGATGCTATGACTCCGGAAGGAACAGTGAATCGTGCTGCTCTTCCCGCCATCTTTAATCCCGAAGACCTCAATGCCTTGGAGCAGGCTCTCCGCATCAAGGATGAGAATCCGGGAAGTAGTGTAGGACTTCTTACGATGGGTCCTCCCCGTGCCGGCGAGATCATTCGCCAAGGTTTGTATCGCGGAGCCGACACCGGTTGGTTGTTGACCGACCGTCTGTTTGCCGGTGCCGATACATTGGCCACTTCTTATGCTTTGGCTACAGCCATTGAAAAGATTGGTGATGTGGATATCGTGATAGGAGGTCGTCAGGCTATTGATGGTGATACCGCTCAGGTGGGTCCTCAGGTGGCTCAGAAGTTAGGCTTGAACCAGGTGACCTATGCCGAGGAAATATTGAAGATTGAAAACGGAAAGGCTACCATTCGTCGTCACATTGACGGTGGAGTAGAAACGGTAGAGGCTCCGTTGCCTATTGTGATTACGGTGAACGGCAGTGCTGCACCCTGTCGTCCTTGTAATGCCAAATTGGTGATGAAGTACAAGCGTGCCACTTGTCCGATGGAGCGTAAAGGCGATGAGCCTTGGTCGGCTCTCTATGACGAGCGTCCTTATCTGACCCTGAATCAGTGGAGCGTGGCTGATGTGAATGGTGATCCCAACCAGTGCGGATTGGCCGGTTCTCCCACCAAGGTGAAGGCTGTGCAGAACATTGCCTTCCAGGCTAAGGAAAGCAAGACGATGACCGGTAGCGATGCCGATATCGAAGGTTTGATCAAAGAATTGTTGGACGATAAGATTATTGGTTAGTTAGATATGAATAACGTATTTGTATATTGCGAAATAGAAGGTACTACCGTGATGGAAGTATCTCAGGAATTGCTCACCAAAGGCCGCAAGTTGGCTAACCAATTAGGTGTGGAACTCCATGCCGTAGTTGCGGGAACAGGTATCACCGGCAAGGTAGAGACGCAGATTCTGCCTTATGGTGTTGATAAACTCTTCGTGTTTGATGCTGAAGGTTTGTTCCCTTACACTTCTGCTCCTCACACAGACATTCTGGTCAATCTTTTCAAAGAGGAAAAACCTCAGATTTGTTTGATGGGTGCTACCGTTATCGGACGTGACCTCGGTCCGCGTGTTTCGTCTTCGTTGACCAGCGGATTGACCGCCGACTGCACACAGTTGGAAATCGGTCCGTATGATGACAACAAGACGGGCAAGCACTACGACCAGTTGCTCTATCAGATTCGTCCCGCATTCGGCGGTAACATTGTAGCTACGATCGTTAACCCCGACCACCGTCCGCAGATGGCTACTGTTCGCAGTGGTGTGATGCAAAAGCAAGTGCTCGATGAGAACTATGCCGGCGAAGTGGTTATTTGTGACGTAGCTAAGTATGTTCCCACTACAGACTACGTGGTGAAGGTTATCGATCGTCATGTAGAGGCTGCCAAGCACAACCTCAAGGGTGCTCCCATCGTTGTAGCCGGTGGTTACGGAATGGGTAGCAAGGAAGGTTTTGATATGCTCTTCCAGTTGGCCAAGGAGTTGCATGGCGAAGTAGGTGCCAGTCGTGCTGCTGTTGATGCCGGTTTTGTTGATAACGACCGTCAGATTGGTCAGACCGGTGTGACAGTGCATCCGAAGGTATATATCGCCTGCGGTATCTCCGGACAGATTCAGCACATTGCCGGAATGCAGGACAGCGGAATTATTATATCCATCAACAGCGATCCTGAGGCTCCAATCAATAAGATTGCCGACTACGTTATCGTGGGTACCGTAGAAGAAGTGGTTCCTAAACTCATCAAATATTACAAGCAAAACAGCAAATAATTATGGCAAATTACTATACAGACCATCCCGAATTGGAATTTCATCTTCATCATCCTTTAATGAAGAGAATCGTTGAGCTCAAAGAGCGCAACTTTGAAGATAAAGACAAGTTTGAAGATGCTCCCGTGGATTACGATGATGCCATCGAAAACTATCATCGCATCCTCGAAATAACGGGTGACATTGCCGCTAACATCATTGAGCCCAATTCCGAAAGCGTGGACTTGGAAGGTCCTCATCTTGAGAATGGACGCATGATTTATGCTTCCAAGACTTATGAGAACCTCGACGCCACTCGCAAGGCCGGCCTTTGGGGTATCAGCATGCCCCGTCGTTATGGTGGCTTGAACATTCCCAATACCACCTTCTCCATGTTGTCGGAGGTGATTTCGGCTGCCGATGCCGGTTTCCAGAATGTTTGGTCCTTGCAGTCGTGCATCGATACATTGTATGAATTCGGTTCCGAGGAGCAGCGTGCCAAGTACATTCCCCGCATTTGCGCCGGCGAGACCATGAGTATGGACTTGACCGAGCCCGATGCCGGTTCCGATTTGCAGCGCGTAATGTTGAAAGCCACTTATTCGGAAGAAGAAGGTTGCTGGTTGCTCAATGGTGTGAAGCGCTTCATCACTAACGGTGATTCTGATATTCACTTGGTGCTGGCTCGTAGCGAAGAAGGTACCAAGGACGGTCGCGGTCTTTCCATGTTTATTTACGACAAGCGTCAGGGTGGTGTCAATGTACGCCACATCGAGCATAAGTTGGGTATTCACGGTAGTCCCACCTGCGAGTTGACTTACAAGAATGCCAAGGCCGAGTTGTGCGGTTCTACCCGCATGGGTCTGATCAAGTATGTCATGGCCCTGATGAACGGTGCCCGTCTGGGTATTGCTGCTCAGAGTGTGGGCGTAGAGCAGGAAGCCTACAACGTAGCCTTAGCCTATGCCAAGGAGCGTGCCCAGTTCGGTCAGAAGATCATCAACTTCCCCGCTGTCTATGATATGCTGGCCACGATGAAGGCCAAGTTGGATGCCGGTCGTTCGCTCTTATATCAGACAGCTCGCTACGTCGACATCTACAAAGCACTCGAAGACATTCAGCGTGACCGCAAGCTCACTCCTGAGGAGCGTCAGGAACTCAAGAAGTACACCCGCTTGGCCGATGCCTTCACGCCGCTGGCCAAGGGTATGAACTCTGAGTATGCCAACCAGAATGCTTACGATGCCATCTCGGTACACGGAGGTTCGGGCTTCATTATGGAATACAAGTGTCAGCGTTTGTTCCGTGATGCACGTATCTTCTCCATCTACGAAGGTACTACCCAGCTCCAGGTTGTAGCAGCCATCCGCTACGTCACCAACGGTACTTATCTGGGCATCATCAAGGAGATGTTGGAGAATGAGGTGGGCGCCGACTTGCAACCGCTCAAGGAGCGTGTGGCCAAGCTCGTAGTTCGTTATGAAGAAGTGCTCGAAGCTTTGAAGAGCAATACCGACCAGGAGAAGCTCGACTTCATGGCCCGTCACCTGTATGAGATTACGGCCGACATCATCATGGCCCTGCTCATTCTCGACGATGCCACCCGTGCTCCCGAGCTCTTCGCCAAGAGTGCTCACGTGTATGTACGTTTGGCCGAAAGTGAAGTGGCCAAGCACCTCACCTTCATGAGCGACCTCAGCAGCGAGGATTTGCTGAATTACAAATGAGAGTTTCATAGATGAAATAATTTTAAGGGTGAGCCTCCGTCCCTCGTGGATTAGGAGGCTTTTTTTGATGGCTGCCCGTTTACTTTGCGTAACTTTGCATCGCTGTCAAACAGAACCCAATTCCATCGGATATGAAGATCATCGTAGTGACAGAATATGCTCTGTCGAACAATAATCAAGAAGAAACTTCGTTTAATAGTCAGTTCCCTGTCGTCTTGATGAAAGCTGATTCCACTTTGTTGAAGGATGGGAAACCCTTGTTCGTTCCCCACTTCACGCAATGCTTGGTTGGTACCTTTCATGTGGCAGTGCGCATCTGCCGTTTGGGCAAGAGCATTCCCCGTCGCTTCGCTCACCGCTATTACGATGCCGTGACGGTGGCCCTCGACGTTTGTGCCGACGACGTGCGCCGGCAACTCTCTGCCTCGGGCTTGCCTTGGGATAATGCCACTCAGTTCGACGGTTCCACCGTGGTGGGAGATTTCGTCGAGACGCAAGGCCGGCCGTTGGGTGATATCTGCCTGAAGGGCTGTTACGGTCAGTCGGAAGTGGCCTCCTTCTCGTTGGCCGAGATGCACAGTCGGGTAGACGAACTCATTGAGCGCTTGAGTGTCAACATGCAGTTGCGTCAGGGTGACTTGCTGCTGTGCGGTGCTGTAGCGCCTGCCTGTCGCTTAGACATCGGCGGACACGTGCATGCCGAGCTCAACGGGGTGGGAGTGCTTGACTTTAATGTGAGATAAGATAGAATACGATTCATGCGAAGAATTCTGCTAATATATATATGGTGTAGTTGCCTGTGGGTATGGGGAGCCGTTGCTGCCTGTGCCGACGATTTCATTCATCTTGACTGGACCACGCTGACGCGCGACAGCTTGCTGCCACCGGCTCATCATTTCTATGAGTTGGGTGTAGATTGGCAGAGCCGCCGCTATTGGGTGAAGATGGAGTATCCCGAATACGAGCCCCTCACCTCGGCAGAGTTGGGTGTGGTGCGCAAGCGTCGGATGGTGGCAGGCGACACCCTGCAATATACTTGGCAGGTGGGTGTGTCGCGCAAGGAGGGCGTGGGTGAGTTGAACATTTGTCCCTTGCTCTGTCGCGACGGAGAGTGGCAGAAGTTGGTGAGTTATCGTGTCCGTTTGGAGAGCAGTCCTGTTGCGGCCTCCCGGTCGATGCGTGCTACCACCTCCGCGGCTTCGCGCTATGCGGCTCATTCCGTGTTGCGCGAGGGTCGGTGGGTCAAGATTCGTGTAGCTGACGAAGGTATCTATCAACTCTCGGCGGCCCAACTCAAGCAGATGGGCTTTAACGATCTGAGTCGCGTCAAGGTCTATGGTTATGGAGGTCGGGTGCAGAAGATGGCGATTGCCTACTCGGGCAGTGATGCCGACACCGACGACTTGGAAGAAGTGCCCCTGCTGCGTCGTACCGGCGACGTGCTCTTCTTTGCCAATGGTACTCTGCGCTGGACGCCGTGGGCTTACTCCTCCCAGGCGGGCCGCTACATCAGCGAGCGTGAAATCAATCCCTATTCATCTTATTCCTATTACTTCGTCACAGAAGGCGATGATGCCCGCAGCGTGACAACGGCAGCCGAGGTGAGTGCCGCCACCGGTGAGGTGGTGACCACTTATCCCGAGCGGCTCTTGATTGAAAACGATGTGTTCAGCTGGTTCACCAGTGGGCGTCACTTGTTCGACAGTTACAACTTCAGCAGCGGTTTGTCGAAGTCGTACACCCTGAGCACACCTCAGCGCGTGGCCGACCAAAAGGCGTGGCTCACCGTGAGGATGAGTGCCCACGGTACGGTGACCGAAGTGGTGACTCCCACTTTGAATGGACAGTCGTTGAAGAACATTAACATCAACAGCAGCGGACAGTATGACCATGCCATTACCTCCGACGGCAACTATCAGATTAACCTGCCCGTTTCGACCTCTTCGGGAGCTTCGGCAGCAACCTATTCCCTCATCGATGGTGAAAACACGCTGAGCCTGCGTACGACGAAGCAGCAGGATGCGCGCTTAGACTATATTTGTCTCAACTACGACCGTACGTTGCGCCTCAACACCAAGTTCCTGGTCTTCTCTCATTACCTCACCGGCAACCGCGAGTTCCTGCTCGAAGGGGCTGACGCCAATACCCGTATCTGGCGCATCGGTGAGGCTGGTGACGAGGTGAAAGAGATACCTGTCACCCTCGACGGGGATCGCCTGCGCTTCCGCCTTTCCGACGCCACGCGTCGTTATGTGGCCTTCAACACTGCCGCTACTTATCCAGCGCCCGAGGTGGTGGGTCGCATCGACAACCAAGACCTCCACGCCGACTCGACGGCCCAGATGGTCATCATCATTCCTGCGAGCGGCAAGCTCATGGAGCAGGCCCGCCGTTTGGCCGACTATCACACCGAGGAGGGACTGTCGGTGCGCATCGTGAGGGCCGACCATCTTTATAATGAGTTCTCATCGGGTACTCCCGATCTTGGCGCTTATCGCCGTTACTTGAAGATGCTCTACGATCGTGCCGAAACCGATGATGAGATGCCGCGTTACTTATTGCTCTTCGGTGCTTCGTTGTGGGACAACCGCATGCTGACCTCTCAGACCAAGGGGCTCGACCCTGACGACTACCTGCTCTGCTATGAGTCGGAGAACTCGGTGAGCGAGGTGTCGAGTTATGTGAGCGATGACATATTGGGCTTCCTCGACGACGGCGAGGGAGACAACGTCTTCTCGGCCAAGATGGACTTGGGCGTGGGCCGATTCCCTGTCACCTCGGTGGCCGATGCACAAATCTTGGTGGACAAGAGCATCGCTTACATGCGCAATGGCGAAGTAGGTGCCTGGAAGAACACCATCTACATGATGGCCGACGACGGCGACTCCAACAGTCACATGAAGGATGCCGACACGGTGTATTACCAACTCGTGCGCGACTATCCCGACATGTTGCTCCGCCGCGTCTATTGGGATGCCTATGAGCGGCAGACCACGGCCACTGGTAACACTTATCCCACCGTGACCGAGCTCCTGAAGAATGCCATGAAGAAGGGCGCCTTGGTGATGAACTACTCCGGCCATGGGGCTACTTACACCATCTCGCACGAGCAGGTGCTTACGCTCACCGACTTCAAGGCGTTCAGTTCGGCCCGCGTACCCATGTGGGTGGTGGCATCGTGCGAGCTCACTCCCTTTGACATGCCCGTCGAGAATATTGGCGAGACGGCCATGCTCAACAAGAACGGGGCTGCCGTGGCCTTCTACAGTGCTTCACGCGCCGTCTACTCAGAGTATAACCGCTACCTTAACCGCAACTATATGCGCTTCGTCTTGGGCAAGGACTCCCAAGGCCGGCGTTATACCATTGGCGATGCAGCCCGGTTGGCCAAGGTCTACCTCGTTTCGGACGAAAACACCTGGGAACAGGACTTCACCTCCAACAAGTTAAAGTATGCCCTAATGGGCGATCCTGCCCTCACTCTGCGCGTGCCCACTGAAAGGGTGGTTATCGACAACATCAACGGGCAGTCGCTTCGCCCGGGTGCATTGCCTCAGTTACGTGCCGGCAGCATTGCCACCGTGAAGGGGCACATCGAGTCGGCTTCGGGGCAGAGGCTCACCGACTACCGCGGCACGCTCTCCCTGCTGTTGCAAGACTCGCAAGACACCATTACCTGCCGCAACAATGTGGGCGATGCTTCCAAACCTCACGTGATGTATGAGCGCACCAAGACCCTCTACGAAGGCAGCGACTCCGTGCGCAACGGCAGCTTCGAGACCCGCATCCCCATTCCCCTCGACATCAACTACACCAATGCCTCCGGTCGCCTCAGTCTCTACGCCGTCAACCGCGAGAAGACGCTCGAGGCCAATGGTTCCACCGAGCAGTTCACCGTGGGCGGTTCCGACCAGATCGAGTCGGCCGACAGTCTGGGCCCGGCCCTCTTTGTCTACCTCAACGATCCCGACTTC
>CALZOH010000145.1 GCA_945827465.1 uncultured Prevotellaceae bacterium | reverse complement strand
TGATAGAGATGGGTTCGCCTTTGAGGGTTGTGACGCTCTGGATGCGACAGCCCGAGGGCAATTTTACAGTCAGCTTGTTGGAGAAGGGACGGTTGAAGACCACCAGGTAGACCGTGTCGGCTTTGCGGGTGTAGAAGCCCCAGTCCTGCTTGTCAAGACCTGCGTAGCCACAGCCGTAGATGCATTCACCATATCGTTTCATCCACGCACCGAGGTCGGCGGCCATTTGTTTTTCTTCAGGACGGAACTCGCCGTCGCCAGTCGGACCGAAGTTGACCACCATGTTACCACCCATTGAAACGGCATGAACGATGTTCTGGAGTACTTCGACGCTCGATTTGACGTAGCTGAGCGACCAATCTTTGTGATATCCCCATTGATTTTCGGGAATCGTCATACATGCTTCCCAATCCCAACGGGTCACCTTGAGGTCTTTGAGGGGATCAGGCAACTTGCGCTCGTATCCGGACTCGTAATCTCCCATGAGATGTCCGTTGGAGTCGAAGTGGCGCTTACCGTAATCATCGGCTCTCAAGCGACTGTTTACCGTGACACCAGGTACGAGCTCTTTCAATCGGCGCTCGATATGGGCTGTCCAGGCTCCGTTTTGCTTGACGCTGGCATCCCAAGTACCGTCGAACCAGAAGTCTTTGACCGAAGGATAACGCTGAGTCAGTTCAACCAACTGGTTTTCGGTGAAGGTGAGGAAGCGTGAAAAGGCCACGCTGTCGTCGCGATTCTTCAAACTGTAGCGCCAGTCGGGGTGGCTCCAGTCCATGACGGAGAAGTAGAAGTGGACATCAATGTCTTCGTCGTTGAATGCTTTGACCAATTCGCCGAGGATATCCTTGTGGTAAGGCGTTTGGGCCACGGTATAGTTGGTGTACTTGCTCGGCCAGAGGCAAAAGCCCTCGTGGTGCTTGGTGGTAATCTTCACATAGCGAACGCCCATCTGTCGTGCGGTCTTGGCCCATTCGCGAGGGCGGAAGTTTCGAGGGTTCCATTGCTGCATCAATTGCATCCATTCATCGGAAGGGATGTTGGCCCAGGACTTGAGCCATTCAGCAGCGCCGGAATAGACCTTGCCTTTCCACTCACCTCCGGGTATGGAATACAGCCCCCAATGGATAAACAGACCCAAGCGATGGTCGCGAAAGCGCTGCATGGCCGCATCCTGACGCTTGCCAAGGCGGTCGGCACCGTAACGGAGGGGGATTTCCTGGTCAGCAGGGAGTGGTTGGGTTTGAGCAGAGGTGGTAGTCGCAAAAATACATCCTATATATAATAGGAATAAGAGAGAGATGAGACGTGTCATGACTTCTTTTGAACTTGATTGATGGAATTTTGATTGTTGAAGTTACAAAAGTACAAAGAAAAACGGGATTGAGGTGTGATGTAAACCTTTTGGTATAAGGGATGGGAGGGGAGTGCGGGAGGAAAGACCTATCCGAAAAGGTCGCGAAGAACGTCGAGAGACTTGAGGTGGGGGAAGTCGGGAATATGGAGCGAGTAGTAACTGTTCATGACATCAAGTAAACGATTGCGCTGCGACCGCGTGAAGGAGAAGAGGTGCATGGTGTCGTAGTTCATACGAAGCAGGGTAGGGAGATGTTGTGCTTCGGTCGAATCGATGAAGTGACCGTGTAGAGGCGGAGCAAGGGTAAAGCAGCTGTTGAGCAAGTCGAAATAGGGACAGGAGTCAGCCCGGTCGGTGTTGGGATAGAAGCCGAGAAAGCGCGAAAGACGCATGAGAAAGACCAAGTGGAAGTTGGCATACCCTTTCAACGCCGTATCCAACCAAAGGAACGACGTCGTGATGTATTCAAACAAAGGGTAATTGGCCGTCTCTCCGCGCAGGCTATGGTAGAGAAACTCGCTGAGAAAAAAAGCAATCGAGGCTTTCGCGGGGTCGTAAGGCAGGTTGCAATAAGGCGTAGCGAGGCTGACATTGCGCAGAGATTGGAGTGAAACCTTATCGCGCGGAGCCCACTCCACTTCAAGGAGAGCCAAGGGGTGGAAGAGTTGAGGCTTTCTGGAAGAGCGATGCGACTTGGGAAGGCGTACAACGAACGAAACCATGCCCCGTTCTTCGGTAAAAAGGACGGCGATGGACGAAGTATCGTTATATTTGAAGGTGTGGAGCACGATAGCTCGGGACTTGATCAGCATAGCAGAAAGACTCGTCGGACTCGTTGCGAGACCGATCATGGTGGTGCAAAACTACGAAAAAACGGCTTGAAAACCTTTTCTCAGAGGGCGGATAATAAAAAAACAACAAAAATAATGGAGAAAAACTTGTAGGATTAAAATAAAACATCTACCTTTGCACCGCAAAAACGGAGGAGCTCCGTTGAATGACATTATTTTCATTCAGGCGATGGCCCGTTCGTCTATCGGTTAGGACGAGAGATTTTCATTCTCTAAAGAGCAGTTCGATTCTGCTACGGGCTACTAAAATTAATATCAGATATGGCAAATCATCATTCATGTATTAGAAGACTCCGCCAGACAAAGGCGCGTACACTTCATAATCGGTATTATGCTAAGACAATGCGTAATGCTGTTCGCAAATTGCGTGCAATGGAGAATAAAGAGGAAGCAGAAAAGCTGTTGCCGGTTGTTCAGGCTATGTTGGACAAGTTGGCAAAGACCAATATTATTCATAAGAATAAGGCTGCTAACCTTACTTCCAGTCTGGCACTTCATGTTCGTAAGTTGGCTTAGTCCAATTCGTGCTTGAACATTATAAAGCTACAAAAGGTCGAACCAAAAAGTTCGGCCTTCGTTGTTTAAATGACCAAATAAACAGACGAAACAACCCCTCGAAACAGTTGGGGTGAACGTTAAATCAAGATAAGTATTAGATTATGACAGCAGAAGTGAAAATTCAACCGATCGATGATGTCATTGTTCTCTTTTCCGGTGATTCGGGTGACGGTATGCAGTTGGCAGGAAATATCTTCTCTACCATCTCTGCCACCGTGGGCAATAGCATCAGTACGTTTCCGAACTATCCTGCCGATATCCGTGCCCCGCAAGGATCGCTGACAGGTGTATCGGGGTTCCAGGTGCATGTAGGTGCAGACAAGGTGTACACACCGGGTGATCGGTGTGATGTGCTGGTAGCCATGAATGCGGCGGCCTTGAAAACACAATATGGCAAGGCCAAACCGAATGCTACCATCATTATTGATACGGACTGCTTTCAGAAGAAAGACTTGGAGAAAGCGGCATTCAAGACGGATGATCCCCTGAAAGAAATGGGGATTGACCCGGATCGCGTGGTGGCCTGTCCCATCACCCAAATGGTGAAGGATTGTTTGGCCGACAGCGGCATGGACCAGAAAGCCATGATGAAGTGTCGCAACATGTTTGCTCTCGGATTGGTGTGCTGGCTCTTTAGTCGCGACTTGGACGTGGCCTTCAACTTCTTGAGAGAAAAGTTTGCCAAGAAACCCGCCATTGCCGAAGCCAATATCAAGGTGATACAGGCCGGTTACGACTACGGACACAACACGCACAGCTCGGCTATGAATGTCTATCGCATTGAAAGCAAGGTGAAGGAGCCCGGTACCTATATGGATATTACGGGAAACAAAGCCACTGCATACGGTTTCATAGCTGCAGCCGAGAAAGCCGGGCTTCGTTTGTATTTAGGTTCATATCCTATCACACCTGCAACCGACGTGCTTCACGAGTTGGCCAAGCACAAGTCGTTGGGTGTAACAACCGTTCAGTGTGAGGATGAGATTGCCGGTTGTGCCTCATCGGTGGGCGCTGCCTTTGCAGGAGCTTTGGCTGTGACTTCTACCTCCGGCCCTGGTATTTGCTTGAAGAGCGAAGCCATGAATTTGGCCGTGATTATGGAGTTGCCCTTGGTGGTATTAGACGTACAACGCGGTGGTCCGGCCACGGGTCTGCCTACGAAGAGCGAGCAAACGGACTTGTTACAGGTGCTCTTTGGAAGGAATGGCGAGTCGCCGATGCCGGTGATGGCTGCCTTGTCGCCGACCGACTGTTTCGATGCAGCCTATGAGGCTTCCAAGATGGCGTTGGAACATATGACACCGGTTGTTCTGCTCACGGATGCCTATGTAGCCAATGGCTCGGGAGCGTTTAAGTTGCCCGACCTGGCGCAGTATCCTGCTATTAATCCGCCGTACGTACCTGAAGAGATGAAGGGTACATGGACGCCTTATATGAGAGATGAGAAAACCGGTGCCCGATATTGGGCCGTTCCGGGTCGTGAGGGCTTTGAACATGTGTTGGGAGGCCTTGAAAAGGATAACGAGACGGGTGCCATCTCAACGAATCCGGAGAATCACGAGTTGATGACACGCTTGCGTCAGGAGAAAGTGGACCGCATCCAGGTGCCCGACTTGGAGGTAGCAGGTGATAAGGACGATGCCGACCTGCTGATTGTGGGCTTTGGTAGTACGTTCGGACATCTGCGTGCTGCGATGAATGAGTTGCGCGCTGCCGGAAAGAAGGTGGCTCATGCCCAATTCAAGTATATCAACCCGCTACCGGCCAATACCGCCGAGGTTTTGAAGAAGTATCCGAAGGTGGTTGTGGCTGAACAAAACATGGGTCAGCTTGCTGCCTTCTTGCGTATGAAGGTAAACGGATTCGTTCCGGAGCAATATAATCAGGTAAAAGGTCAGCCGTTCGTCGTGAACGAACTGGTTGCAGCATTTAACGACATACTAAACAAATAATTCAGGATTATGGCATATACAGCTCAAGATTTCAAAAAGGGACAACCACGTTGGTGTCCCGGTTGTGGTGATCATTTTTTCTTGGCATCGCTTCATAAAGCAATGGCTGAAATCGGTGTGCCTCCTTATCAGACGGCAGTGATATCGGGTATCGGATGTTCATCGCGCCTGCCTCATTACATGGCAACGTATGGTATGAACACGATTCACGGTCGTGCAGCTGCTATCGCAACCGGATGTAAGGTCGCCAATCCTGATTTGACCGTGTGGCAGATTAGTGGTGACGGTGACGGATTGGCAATTGGTGGTAATCACTTCATACATGCCAACCGACGCAATATCAATCTGAACATGATTTTGCTCAACAACCGCATCTACGGTCTGACGAAGGGCCAATACTCGCCGACGTCTCCCCGCGGATTTGTGAGTAAATCGAGTCCTTATGGAACGGTAGAAGACCCGTTCCGTCCGGCCGAACTCTGTTTCGGTGCCCGAGGTCATTTCTTTGCCCGTGCGGTAGCCACGGATGCTCCGGCAACGATAGAAGTGCTGAAGGCTGCCTACCGTCATCAGGGTGCATCGGTGTGTGAAATCCTGCAAAACTGTGTGATCTTCAACAACGGCGCCTATGATTCGGTGTACAGCAAGGAAGGCAGAGCCAAGAACGCCATTTACGTAGAGCACGGCAAGCCGCTTATCTTTGGTGAAAACCGTGAGTACGGCCTCGTTCAGGAAGGATTCGGCCTGAAGGTGGTGAAGATTGGAGAGAATGGAATCACGGAACAGGATATTCTGGTGCATGATGCGCACTGTGAGGACAACACGTTGCAGTTGAAACTGGCCATGATGGAGGGCCCCGACTTCCCGATTGCCCTGGGAGTGATTCGTGACGTGGCGGCTCCAACCTATGACGGCGCCGTAGAACAGCAAATCGAAGAGGTGAAGGCCAAGAAACCTTATCACACCTTCGCCGAACTGCTGAAGACGAACGATACCTGGACCATCGAATAGGTTCGGAAGGCGAAAATACATGCTGAAACATGCTCGGGCAGAGGGTTGCCCGGGCATGTTTTGTAAGGTGCTTCATGGGGTAGCGATGCAAACGGGGTGGATGTCAAACCGCATCCTAAAAATAGTGGTTGAAAAATGGGCCGTAATTGTCTATTTTTTCTTAACTTTGTATCATAGAAATCAAGAAAAGAATGGAAGATTTTGAACAGATTGAGGCGAACTATTCCGCCAAAAATATACGAGTGTTAGAGGGCCTGGAAGCTGTACGCAAGCGTCCGGCCATGTATATTGGTGATATTAGCTCGCGCGGTCTTCATCATTTGGTGAATGAGACTGTAGACAATTCTATCGACGAAGCTTTAGCCGGTTATTGTACCCACATCGAGGTGACCATCGCCGAAGATGGTTCTATTATTGTGGAGGATAATGGTCGAGGTATTCCCGTTGACATGCATCCCAAGGAGCACAAGTCGGCGCTGGAGGTGGTAATGACCGTTCTCCATGCCGGTGGTAAGTTCGACAAGGGTTCTTACAAGGTCAGCGGTGGTTTGCACGGCGTTGGTGTGAGCTGCGTGAACGCTTTGTCGAAGAAGATGGTGACTCAAGTGTACCGTGACGGAAAGATTTATCAGCAGGAATATGCCTATGGCAAGCCCCAGTACTCCGTTAAGGTGGTCGGTGAAACCCAGAAGCACGGTACGTGCCAGCATTTCTGGCCCGACGACAGCGTGTTTACCACCGTTTACTTCGATTACAACACGTTGGCCAACCGCATGCGCGAGCTTTCCTTCCTGAATGCCGGTCTGAAGATTACCCTGACCGATGAGCGTAAGGACGAAGAAGGCAATACCAAGCAGGATGTTTTCTACTCTGAGGAGGGTTTGAAAGAGTTTGTTCGCTATGTTGACGCCAACCGCGTGCACCTCTTCAACGATGTAATCTATTTGAAGACCGAGAAACAGGGCATTCCCATCGAGGCTGCCGTGATGTATAACAATTCATACAGCGAGAATATCCACTCCTACGTCAACAACATCAACACGGTGGAGGGAGGTACCCACCTGATGGGCTTCCGTGCCGCCCTGACGAGGGTGTTGAAGAAGTATGCCGACGAGGCCAAGGCCTTTGAGAAGGCCAAGGTAGAGATTTCTTCCGAAGACTTCCGCGAAGGTTTGACGGCAGTGCTCTCTATCAAGGTGGCAGAACCGCAGTTCGAGGGCCAGACCAAGACGAAGTTAGGCAATAGCGAAGTGTCGGGAGCCGTGCAACAGGCCGTGGGAGAGGCCCTCGGAAACTATTTGGAGGAGCATCCGCGTGAAGCCAAGATCATTATCGATAAAGTGATATTGGCTGCAACGGTGAGAATAGCCGCTCGCAAGGCCAGCGAGACCATCCGCCGCAAGAACCCGATGTCGGGTGGCGGTCTTCCGGGCAAGTTAGCCGATTGTTCCGACAAAGATCCGGCCAAGTGTGAACTCTTCCTCGTCGAGGGAGACTCCGCAGGCGGTTCGGCCAAGCAAGGTCGCAGTCGTGCCTTCCAGGCCATTCTGCCCCTGCGAGGAAAGATTTTGAATGTAGAAAAGGCCATGTGGCATAAAGCCTTTGAAAGTGATGAGGTGAACAACATCATTCAGGCCTTGGGCATTCGTTTTGGCGTGGATGGAGAAGACAGCAAGCAGGCCAATTTGGAGAAGCTCCGCTATCATAAGGTGATTCTCATGACCGATGCCGACGTCGATGGTTCGCACATCGACACCCTTATCCTCACGTTGTTCTTCCGTTACATGCCCGAACTCATTGAGCAAGGATACGTTTATCTGGCTACCCCGCCTCTCTATCGTTGCAAAAAAGGTCAGGTGGAGGAATATTGCTACACGGATGCCGAGCGCCAACGCTTCATTCAGGAATATGGCGATGGTTCGGAGAGCGGAATCACCACGCAGCGATACAAAGGTTTGGGTGAAATGAACCCCGAACAGTTGTGGGAGACCACCATGAATCCCGAAACTCGCTTGCTCAAGCAGGTTTCGCTCGTGAACGCAGCCGAGGCCGACCACATCTTCTCGATGTTGATGGGTGATGACGTTGAGCAGCGCCGTGAATTCATTGAGAAGAATGCTACATTTGCCAACATTGACGCATAAATAGAATCAGGAGTTTATACAATCTGGTAGGCGCTTCCTTTCGTAGGGGCGCCTACTTCCTTTTCTCCCTCTTTGAACTCCGGTTTGAAGAGGGAGATTTGTCCTTACATGGCGTGTAAGTAGGAATCCGAGGGGTCAGATTGGCCTTACATGACGTGTAAGTAGGAATCCGAGGGGTCAGATTTGAGCTTACATGGCGTGTAAGTAGGAATCCGAGGGGTCAGATTGGCTTTACATGACGTGTAAAGTGGAATCCGAGGGGTCGGAAACCATTTTACATGACGTGCAAAATGGAATTGTAGGGGTACAAAACCATTTTACATGGCGTGTAAACGAAATTGTAGGGG
>CALZOH010000144.1 GCA_945827465.1 uncultured Prevotellaceae bacterium | reverse complement strand
CCAAGAGTAATTTTACAATAGCGCACTCCTGACAAGAGTAGAGCAAGTGTAATTTTACACTAACTTCACTTTAAGTTGAAGTAGAGGAAGAACACTTTTGCATTCGCTTCTCTCGACACTCGAGTGAGGAAGGAATATATAAGGAATGATCGGTTTGACAACGTTGTTGAATGAAGAAATCCTTCTTCGTCCTGCACTTGCAGGGGAAGAAGGACTTCTCGAAAGATACTTCTGAATGATATCTTCTTAATGTTATAGCGGCATGCTGGGTCAGGTTGCGGAAGAAGCGCTTAACGGAATAGGTGCCGAAGCCGTTGTGGAAGAGAAATTCCTGTCCGTCAAAGTCCAGACAGCGCACACCGCTGCGGGCGGCCACATCGCCATAATGCTGTCCAATCAGGTCCTGTAACTCCAAGTTAGGAATTAATCCCGTATATCCTCCGCCAACAGCCGACTGCATTTTATCCACGTTGGAACCGGCGGCATGAGCCGTCTTCTCTGTATTCCAATATCCGCGTGTAACATGCAACAACCGATAGGGCGCTTCCTTCGATACACCTAAATAGTGGATGAGCTCCTTACCGATTTTCACCATGTTCAACTCCTTACTATGACCTTCCCAGCAGGCAATCTCGTCAAGATATAACGGGTCGTCAACGTAAATCATCGTATCAGTCGCACTGATGTCGGCAGCAAGTTTGCGACGATGCTGAATGCAGATGCTGTCGGATGGGAATGGGTTGATGTCGAGCGTATCGGGAGCTAATGAATTGGTGATGCAGGTACGACCGAGCAGAATGCCCTGCTTAGCCAAGAAATCAGCATACTCGCGATGTGACATAGCGCGGTCACCTACCTTGAAAGGCTTGCGTTCTCCCTCCGGACCGTCAATCCAACCGCCATTGCCGCGGTTTGCTTTCAGGAAGTAGAGGTCATAGGCATGAATCACGTGAAGGCCCATTTGCAGAGCGTAGGAATGAATGCTATCGTATTTTCCGCCATAAGTCCAAAGGTCGGGCATAAACGATGACGGGTATTTCACCCATTTCCCTTCAAAAGTCGGGTAGGGTAATCCTTCGGCCTTCACAATATTCCTGATCACTTCAGAGAGTGCCAACGTGTCGGGACTGCCCCAAAGTGCAATAGACGAACCGGATCAGGAGAATGGGCAATGTAGCCACCGGCACCGCCTTCTGAAGTATAATGAGCTTCGCCGCCAATGGTGTTGTCGTCAAGTGCCATCACACCGATAGCATAGTTAACGACAGCAGAAGTGTCGCGAGCAACACCGATAATTTCTCCCAACACATTCGTAATGGTCGTATAATAGTTACTGAGCAGTGGAGCCATTCGAGAAGTCAAGAGTGTACATTTTCTTACCCGAATTATATTGAGCCTTCACCGGGTAATAATAACGTTTAAACTTCTTGTCGTAAAGTTTCACGAGAGGTGAGGGACGATCTGCCGGACTGAAATTCGCCTTGGTGGATCGGGTCGTGTTATACATACCGACAATGTAGCACTTCTCGTTAATGTCAAGACCAAAATAATCAGTATGGAACTGACGAACTTTTCCCAAAGCCTCCGGCGTCCACATGAGCAACAGTGCAATGAATGCACACAAAAGATTCGTTCTATTCATACAATAATATAAGTTGATTGAGATTCAGGTGAAAAAGTACAAATTATATTAAGACTAAAGCGTAGGTATTATCCTCCTAATTCAAGTTTACATCTTGTTTCAGAACAGCAAAGGACCATTCGCGTAAAACACGATTATCAATTCTCCGGAAAGAACCGTGAGAATAATCATTAAAGCGAACTATTCATATTGGTAAAACATTGATAAACTACAGCATTTATCTATCTTTCTAAAGCAGTCCTTTCAATTATCTGCATCATTAGACCATTCGTCGGAGGAGAAGGCTTGCCAAAAGTCTTCATGGTCTTGTAAAAGAGTGATGTAACTCTTTTTTAAAGAATAACTCGTCGAATAATAAAAACGGTAAGATTGTTTTTTGTAACTTTGCACTTGGTTTTCAAAGGTATCATTCATATAGAAAAGATAGAATGAATCATCCTTGATGATTGAAATATAAACAATTAATATTCTCTCGTAAATTAATATATCAATAGTATTATCACAATGATCAACCTCGTAATATTCGGAGCTCCCGGCAGTGGAAAGGGGACTCAAAGTGAAAAAATCGTGGAGAAGTACGGTTTTGAGCACATCTCTACAGGAGATGTACTCCGTAATGAAATAAAGAATCAGACAAAGTTGGGTACCATTGCCCAACAATATATCGATAAAGGTCAATTGTTGCCTGATGAATTGATGATTGATATCTTGGCCAGCGTCTACGATTCATTCGGCACTTGCAAAGGAGTCATCTTCGATGGTTTTCCTCGTACAATTCCTCAAGCAGAGAGCCTTCAGAAATTGCTGCAGGAACGTGGAACCGACGTTAGCGCCATGTTGGATTTGGATGTGCCCGAAGACCTGCTGATTGAACGACTCATCAATCGCGGAAAAAGTTCCGGTCGCGCTGACGACAACGAAGCAACCATTAAGCAGCGCCTGGAAGTTTACCACAATCAGACATCTCCGCTCATCGAATGGTATCAGAAAGCCGGAAAATATCATCACATCAAAGGTGTAGGCGAAGTTTCCGACATCTTTAACACCATTAGTCAGGTTATCGACAGCTTATAATTTGAGATAAAGAATGGCAGAGTCCAATTTTGTAGATTATGTAAAGATTCATTGTCGTTCGGGCAAGGGCGGACGAGGTTCTATGCACTTGCATCGGGCCAAATACATGCCCAATGGTGGTCCTGACGGTGGGAATGGAGGTCGTGGAGGAAATGTGTACCTTCGTGGCAATCATAATTTCTGGACTCTACTTCATTTGAAGTTTATGCGCCACGTTTTTGCCGGTAACGGTGGAAATGGTGGCGATTGTTGTTCTACCGGTTCGGATGGTAAAGACGAATATATCGACGTACCCTGCGGAACGGTTGCTTACAATGCCGAGACCGGAGAGTATTTGTGCGATGTAACGACCGACGGACAAGTGGTAATGCTTCTTAAAGGTGGTCGCGGAGGCTTAGGAAACTTTGAGTTCCGAACAGCTACCAATCAAGCGCCCCGTTATGCCCAGCCCGGAGAGCCAATGCAGGAAATGCAAGTGATTTTGCAACTCAAGTTATTGGCTGATGTGGGTTTGGTGGGCTTTCCCAATGCCGGTAAATCCACCTTGCTTTCCGTCCTTTCATCTGCACGACCCAAGATAGCCAATTATCCGTTTACCACATTGGAACCCTCCTTGGGAATTGTATCCTATCATGACGGCAAATCGTTTGTGATGGCTGATATACCTGGTATTATCGAAGGAGCCAGCGAGGGTAGGGGCATCGGATTAAGATTCCTTCGTCACATAGAGCGTAATTCACTGTTGCTTTTCCTCGTTTCGTGTGAAGCTGATCATATCAAAGAAGACTATCTGGTTTTGCTCAACGAATTGAAGAAATTCAACCCTGAAATGCTCGATAAGCGGCGCATCTTAGCCGTTACAAAGTGTGATTTGATTGATAAGGAACTGGAAGAAATGCTTCGTGCCGAGTTGCCAGATGATTTGCCTTGTGTCTTCATTTCGTCGGCAGCAATGATGGGACTTTCTGAACTGAAAGATTTAGTCTGGAAAGAGCTCAACTGCGAGAGCAACAAACTTTCAAACAACGATAATAGTCCTTCAATGGTTCATCGCAATATGGATGTGAATCATATCAATCGCGATTTTGAAGGTTGGGACGATGACGTTGAAGTAATTGAAGACGATTTTGATGTCGAAATAGAATAATATTTAACTCAATAGAATATGAAATTGAAATATTTATCATTGGTAGGCTTGCTACTGTTATTCCCGACAGTTTGTTTGCAAGCATTGGGTACTACCAGCAATGGTGCACCGGGAGAATCGGGTGACATTTCTTTGAAAGAAGATTTTACCGATCGTGAACAACAACACATTCAGGTTCCCACATCTGGTTTGTTTGACGATGCACCGAAAATTACTATTGATTTATCTACACTGACTCGTAATGACTGGTGTTATCCGATGAAAAACGGAAGAGTAATCAGTCCGTTTGGTGGTAGTCGGAAGAATCATGCCGGTATTGATATCAAAACCTTTGCGGGTGACACTATTTATGCTGCCTTTTCCGGTCGTGTAAGGTTTGCCAAACCCTATTCGGGATATGGCAACGTGATTGTTTTGCGTCATAGCACAGGTTTAGAAACCGTTTACTCGCATAATAAACGTCATTTGGTACGTATTGGCGACTTTGTAAAGGCCGGTCAGCCTATCGCAATAGTTGGTCGTACCGGTCGCGCTACTACTGAACATTGTCATTTTGAAGTGCGCATCAATGGAAAGGCTTATAATCCCGCTCGTTTCTTCGACACGACTTTGCGTACCCTCAAGAGCATGAAGGTGATTGCATATAAGTCGGGCGTGATAGAGACTTATAACGTTGTACCGGCCAATAATATCGCTGAAGCTGAATAATCTTAACGATAGCACGCCTTTTGAGGTGCGTGTTTGACAGCATTCATTTTCTATTGAGATCTCTAAACATCCATATATGCTTCTGATAAATTGATAGATTTATTCAGAAGCATATGTTTTCAATTTAAATTACTACCTTCGCGAACCAATAATAAGATTTAAATGACATTGAAGAAAATATTTTCAGGAGTAATAATGGTTAGTCTTTCTCTTGGTGCCCATGCACAAACTTTAAAGCAAGAGAAGGAGATGCAGCAGTATTTTGAACAATCATTGAAAGGTTCAAATTCAATAACGGTAAAAACAAAACGTCTTTCTGTCAAGCAAATTGATAGCTATCGTGCCAGTGTGTGGAATGCTTGGGTAAAAGCGAATCAGTCGGTTGAGAATCCGTACACACTGCCTGCTCTTGATTCTTTAGGTGCTGAGCGAAAGAGCGCATGGCAACTTCCCGAAGAATTAGAGCCTCATGCTACCTTAAATTTCTATTACGGCTATAAAGGAGTTAAACCTCAAAAAGGATACCCGTTTTTCCTCTATCTTCATGGTTCCGGTCCTAAGGACAAAGAGTGGGCAACCGGTTTGTTACTGGCCAAAAGGTTTAAAGATGGTCCTTCGCTCTATTTTATACCACAAATTCCCAATGAACAAGGTTATTATCGCTGGTGGCAGAAGAGCAAGCAGTTGGCATGGGAGAATCTTTTGCGTCAGGCAATGTTGAATCCTGATGTCGATCCCAATCGCCTTTATGTGTTTGGTATCTCTGAAGGAGGTTATGGTTCTCAGCGTTTAGCTTCTTTTTATGCTGACTATTGGGCAGCAGCCGGTCCGATGGCCGGAGGTGAACCTCTCAAGAATGCACCTGTTGAAAACCTTTCCAATACGGCCTTCTATTTCCGTACCGGCGCTAACGACCGGGGTTTTTATCGTAACCTACTTACGCGTTTCACCTCAGAAGCTCTTGACAGTATTAAGCAACTGTTTCCTAACGACTATAAGAACTACCGAGTGGAGTTGATTCCGGATCGTCAGCATTTCATTGAATACGATCTGACCACTCCTTGGTTGGCACGTCAAACGCGTAACGCTCGTCCTAAGCATTTCATTTGGGAAGATTATGAGATGGATGAACTTCACCGCAAAGGTTTTTACAACATTGTGGTCAATGAGCGTCCCGATGCACAACTTCGTACCCGTTATGATGTGAATATTCAGGAAAATGTAGTCAATATTAAAGTGGAGAACATCACTTACACTACTTTAATGACTGATCCGATGTTTGGAATAGAGCTGAAATTCTCTCGCGCCTATGCTCCGGCCACACGTGGTAATTTCACCCTCTTTTTAAATGAAGATATGGTTGACCTCACACGTCCCGTGACGGTCGTAGTCAATGGTAAAGAAGTATTCAATGGTAAAGTAGCCATCGATACCAAGAACATGCTTCGTTCCTTGTCAGTATTCTACGATTCTCAGCGCATTTTCCCGGCAGCAGTTGATATAACCATTTCATAATACGAATTACGCCCCCAGAGAATGGAACTGAATAATTCTATCGAGATACTTCTAAACTATTTCCATCAGCTCACTGATGTTCAGCAGCGTCAGTTTGCGCAGTTGTATGATTTGTATTTGGATTGGAATGAAAAAATCAACGTGATTTCTCGGAAGGACATTCACCAGCTTTACGAAAGGCACGTGCTCCATTCTCTTTCCATTTCGCGTTTTGTTCATTTCAGAGATCAGGCAAAAGTATTGGATGTTGGTACCGGAGGCGGATTTCCCGGCATTCCTTTGGCTATTCTATTTCCCGAAGTGCAGTTTACGTTGATCGACAGCATTGGAAAAAAGATTCGAGTGGCTGAAGACGTTGCCGCTCAAATTGGCTTGACCAACGTAAGGCTTCTTCACGAGAACGCTAAAGAAGAAAAAGGGAAGTACGACTTTGTTGTTAGTCGCGCAGTCATGAATGCAGCAGAGTTAGTGAAACTCATTCAAAAAAATATCTCTAAAAAGCATGTTCATTCCATTCCCAACGGCTTAATTTGTTTGAAGGGAGGGGAACTTGATGACGAAATCAGCGCACTGAAACGTTCCTGCGAAGTAGTTAACCTTTCTGACTACTTTCAAGAAGAGTTCTTTGAGACCAAGAAGATTATGTACGTACCAATACCAGTTAAATAGTTATTCATAATGGCAGAAACATCCACATCAAGCAGACTGCATATCAAAAAGTTTGTGGTCAATATGATTGAAGAGAGCTGTTACATCGTTCATGATGAGAGCGGCGAAGCTGTAATAATTGATCCGGGCATTTTTTATCCTGAAGAAGAAGTCGCCATTCAAGAGTATGTGAACGAGCATCAACTCCGTTTAACTCATATGTTGCTTACACACGGACATCTTGACCATATTTTTGGTACGAATTTTATCTATCAACACTATGGAATAGGTGCCATGATTCATAAGAACGATCTGAGCACTTATGAAGATATCGGTGGTCAGTGTCAATTCTTCTTCAACCGTCGTCTTGAGCTTCCTTCTGCTCCGGTTGAGAGGTTCTTGAAAGAAGGTGACATGATTTGTTTTGGTCAGCATCAATTGAAAGTGATCGAAACACCCGGTCATACTCAAGGCGGAGTCTGTTTTTATTGTCAAGAAGAGAATGTTTTATTCAGTGGCGATACCCTCTTTCGTTTGAGCATAGGTCGAACAGACTTGGCAGGAGGTAATGGCGAACAATTGCTGCAAAGCATCCGTGAGCAACTCTTCTCTTTGCCTGATTCTACCCAAGTATTTCCCGGTCATGGACCAAGTAGTACTATAGGTGAAGAGAAAAAGCATAATATGTACGTCTCCTTATAGTATTTCAGTTCCTTCTTCCTAATCATCATCACTCATGTAAGTATATTCATTGCGTCATTGTGCGCTATGATCTTTTAAAGCCCCAATCGGTCCATAGAAATCTGTTTGCACAGTGACCGATTGGGGCTTTAAAGGATTTGATTGTTGGTATTATTTCTTTTTCGGCGATTGGTTAAATCTGTATACGGCGTGCAATACCTCATAACGTGGAATCGACATATACCATGTTTCGGTGTGGCCTTGTGCATTGACGTGATGAGTGATGTTTGACAGGTTGTTTAACACGTCAAATCCGTCCAATATCAGATTGAGTCAGCCTTTCAACAGCTTTTTGCCCACGCGGATGTTCCATACAAAATTGTCGGTGTTCATCTCGCTATCGCTGTAACCTCTGCGACTGTACATGGTGGCATCTGTTGAGAGTTGCCAACCCATGGGCATATCTGCCACAAGGGTTAACCCATAGTTGAAATCGGCTGCTTCTGTAGGAGAAAAGCCTCACGTCGTGAAGTGTAGTAGCCGCGCGACTCTACCATTAGCCTATCAATCGTATGGGGAAGCTTAATGCTTGCCTGCATCTCCATTCCTGTGAGCAAATCATGTCTATTGTACTTTTGCAGGCTCTTTGAATGGTTGATGATACCGGCCAATTTGTCAGGACTTACATTTGACGCAAATCTAACCAAGATGTTCGTCCTGAAAATAAGTATTACCGCAGATAAGCAACAAAGCATTGTCAGCATAGCAAAACCACTAAATTGGGAAATGGAGGCACTTTGTCAGCATAG
>CALZOH010000143.1 GCA_945827465.1 uncultured Prevotellaceae bacterium | reverse complement strand
TCTTGAATTGTGAAGGATCGTATGAGCGGGCGCGCAACATGATGCTGAGCATGTCAAAGATGCAGAGATTGTCGCTTTCAGTCTTCCAACTCTCCACTCCGTAAGGGTTGATGTATTGCTGTTTGGCGTATGATTTGCCGTCAGCATACGAAAACCAGACTTTTCGTTGTCTGTACGACTTGTTTTCCATGTCTGTTTTTGAGTAGAAGCGGGGCAGCATGTCGTTTTGGGTGACGATGCTGGTCAGCGTATCCCTTAGTACAAAGAAACGATCGGCTTGTGATGAGCCTCGAGTCAGCAATCGTGTACGATAGGCCGGTTGGCCTTCGTAGATAGTGGAGGTGACGCTCATCGAGGCGCTTCCTGCCTTGACCCAAACGAATTTCCAATTGTAATAAAGGTCGTATTGCAGTGTTTCACCGCTGCTGAAAGCCGTATTGTTGGCTGTTTGTGCATGGAGTGAAAGGACGGAAAGGAAACAAAATAGGCAGAGCAGATTACCTACCCAAACTTTTGGCACGTTCAGCATTTCTATTCTTGATGGTTTTTTCTTTGTCGGGTTTCTGTTTGGTGATGGCCATTGGCTTTTGCTTGATGCGGGGCGTAGAAAGGATGTTCCAATCCTGTTCAGTGTCCCATAAGGCGCGCAATTCCAGTTTCGAGGGATAGTAGTAGGTCTCCTCCGGTTGTGTGCGTGACTCATATTCGCCGGTGTCCCATATTCCGTTGTTGTTGCGGTCGATAAACAGACGGATGTAATAGGTGCCGGGTTTCACAAAGAAGAACTCGGCGCGTCCGTTTTCTGTTTTCACTTTTCGCTGAGGCTTGTCAGAGCTGTTCAGCAATTCCACTACGGCTGTTTGTCCCTCTAATCCTTCGATGTTCAAGAAGAGTGAGCCGTAAGTTTCCAGTCCGGGTACGCTGATATTGAATTGTTGTTTCTTGGAAGCGTGTCCGTAAATGCCGATAAAGGCTGCCGAGTCTACCACCAAACGATATTCTTGTTGGGGACGCCATTCTGCATAAAGAGTTCTTCTGAACAAAGAGTTCTGATTGTTTTCAATCAGGTATTCGGCCTCTGTATAAGTTGAGTCAACCTTTAGTCGCAGATGTATTTTCGATGTGTCGATGGAGGCAATGGGTTCTTTGGTCTCAAAGATGATGTTTTCGTCGGGTGCCAAGTTTGTGTTGCCGGCCATTTTCAATTCCAGTTCCGGTGCAGGCATTTCTTCTTGATAGGGTAGGCCTTTCTTTTTGAGTTTATCCTGTTCTTTCTGCCATTTTTTCCTTTGCTCGGCTTCCAGCTTCAGTTGTTTTTCGCGAAGAATCTTTGAAACGAAGCTGATCGTGTCGGTGCGCTCTATCAATTGGCCTAAAGTGTCGGTTTCAAGGTACGTGTAGGCCGTCCACAACGTATCTTGATGAACGAGCGTGGTGTCTTTGATCCAATACGACAAGGTGTCGTTGCCTTTGGAGCGATTGATGGCGAAAGCATCGGTGGCATCGAAGTTGAGACCGGTCAATTTTGGCATTTCATCGCAGGGAGCCGTGAAATATACTTCAAAATGTTCGGGGACGGTGCGTTCGGCTTTCAGCAGATGGCGTTCCTGATGTGATTCCAAGAAGGCGAGCAGCACCAAGTTGTCGGGAACATAGTGTGTGAAGTGTACGATGCGAATGCTGTCGATGTGCAGACTGTCGTGCCAAACCGTGTCGGGCCTTACGTCGGGGTAGCATGACGTTTCAAACGATTGCTGCATGAAGGCGATCATCTCACTTTTTTGGGAAAAAGTGAATGTACCGTCGGCGTCTTGTAGTGCGTAGGCGCGATATTTGCCTGGAGCAACTCCTTTAATCGAAAATTCTCCGTTACCATTGGTTCGGGCCACTCTCAGAAGGGGTACTTTCTGGAAAACTGTGTCTGTCGAGTCGCTGTGAAGTCCTACCAAAATGCCTTTGATGGGTTCCAGGTTCTCGGCATTAAGTACTTTTCCGGCCACTTCCATGGAGTCGGCCTGTTCACCAGTTGAGAATACAAAAGAATATTTTCCCAGCGGATTGCCTTCGTTGTTGTCGACAATCGCATCCGAAAAATCAATGGTGTAAGTGGTATTTGGTTTCAGCGAATCCAGTAAATTCACCTTTACTTTCTTCCCCATTCCCGTAATTTCGGGTTGATTGAGTTGCGGAGGGCTTACTACCACCTTATCAGCGGCATTTTCTATTTTGATAAATTCGTTGAAGTAGATTTCTATCTTTCGGCTCTTGGTGTTCAGGCTTCCGTAGGCCGGCGAGGAACCTACCACTTGTGGCGGAGTTTCATCGTATGGTCCGCCATCAGGCGAGCCGGGACTGGCACAGGCAATCAGCAAGACCGACAACAAGATTGCGAGTATATGGAGCAGCCGCTTCGTCATAAGGGAATACAGTCGTTATTGATTGAGTTGGATGATTTCGTCAATGATTTTACGGTCGTTGGCCAAGCGTGGAATCTTGTGCTGGCCTCCTAATTTCCCCTTTCCCTTTAGCCAGTCGTCGAAAAGGTTTTCACGGGCTGTCATGATTTCCAATCGTTGCAAAGTAATGTCGTGTGAACGCTTGGCTTCATAATCTGAGTTGATCTTTTGGAGTGCACGATCCAAGGTGTCGGCAAAATGTTCTAATGAATCCGGTTGTGTACGGAATTCAATCACCCATTGATGCCTGCATTTGGCGTCAGCATCCATGAAAATGGGTGCGGCAGTATATTCTTTCACCTCAGCACCGGTTTCCTTGCAGGCTTCAGCCAGTCCTTTTTCGGCATTGTCGACTATGAGCTCTTCGCCAAACGCATTGATGAAGCTCTTGGTGCGTCCGCTGATGAAGAATTTGTAAGGTCTCAGCGAGGTGAACTTCACAGTATCGCCAATTTGGTATCGCCACAGTCCGCAGGTGGTACTAATCACGATGGCGTAGTTGCGTCCCGTTTCAACGCCCCATATAGGCACTACTCTTGGGTTTTCTTTCCCGACGTCTTCCAAGGGAATGAATTCATAGAAGACTCCATAATTCACCATCAGTTCCATGGCCGCATCGCCGGGGTCGCTCTGCAGGCCGAAGAATCCTTCGCTGGCGTTGTAGGTTTCCATGTAGTGCATTTGGTCTGAAGGTATAATCTCGTGGTAAGTGTTGCGGTACGGCGTAAATGCCACTCCGCCGTGGAAAAACACCTCCAAATGCGGCCAAACATCGGTGACATATTTCTTGCCACTGATTTCCAGCATGTGACTGAGCACTGAAAGCATCCACGAAGGCACACCGCTCAGGTTGGTGACCTTTTGTTTCATGGCGATACGTGCAATGCGGTCGCGCTTGGTCTCGAAGTCCGACAAAAGAGCTACCGATTTTCCGGGTGTGCGCACCCAATTGGCCATGGGATGGATATTTTCGATGAGGATGGCGCTTAAATCGCCCACCAGACTTTCAGGTACATTGTAGTTTTGTTCGTGACTGCCGCCCAATATCAGTGCGCGACCATCGAAAAGCTTGCTTTTGGGATAATTGTGGAGGTAGCACGCTACTACATCCTTTCCGCCGGCGTAATGGGTGTCTTGCAGACCGTCGGCACTGACCGGAATGAACTTGCTTTTGTCGTTGGTTGTGCCGGATGACTTGGCATACCACTTCACGCGGCCGGGCCACAAAACGTCACTTTCCCCGTGGCGCATCCGGTCAATGAATCCTTTCAGGTTTTCGTAGGTATTGACGGGTACTTTACGGGCAAATTCTTCGTAAGAAGTGATATTCTGGTATTGGTGAGTTCGTCCCCATTCGGTATTTTGGGCTCGTGCTATCAATTTAGATAGCAGTTGGCGTTGAATGTCGTCTGCGTTTCTTCCGGAATGTTCCAGTTGGCGATAACGACGCTCAAAAAAAGGACGAATAAGAGATGTTATGCTCATTGTTCTATCTCCGTAGATTTGAAATGGATGACAAAATTAGTGGAAAGTTTCGAGAAAGACAATGAATTGTATTTTTTTATTATCGTCAACCGTTTTAGCCTTGTTGTTGACCGATTTCGCCGGCTCTCTCAGAGCTATTTGTTGACAAATTATGTAATTTTGTTGCATCAATACATTATCAAATGATTATAAGAAGAGGTATGCGCTCTCGGCGCAATGGCTTGCTGGCTCTCAGTCCACTATTGGTCATGGTGGTTTTGTTTATCGTTTTGAGTCTTTATCTTCACGGATTCCACAAGATTCCCTTGCTCATTGTCTTTTTGGCAACGTGCTCTTATGCATTACTGACGTTGCGTGGGTTGAGCTTTGAAGAACGCCTGGCAGAGTTCTCTCGCGGCGCCGGCGACTCCAATCTTTTGCTGATGGTATGGATATTCATCTTGGCCGGAGCGTTTGCTTCTACGGCCAAAGCGATGGGCGCCGTCGATGCTACGGTCAATTTGACGCTTCAACTTGTTCCCGGCAATATGTTATTGGCCGGTATTTTCTTAGCAGCGTGTTTTATCTCCCTTTCCATCGGTACTTCGGTTGGAACAATCGTTGCCCTGGTGCCCATAGCCACCGGTTTGTCGCTCCGAACGGGTATTGAGTTGCCCTTGTTGGTGGCTGTTGTGGTGGGGGGCTCTTTCTTTGGCGATAATTTGTCGTTTATTTCCGATACAACGGTGGTGGCCACCCGTACTCAGGGGTGTCGCATGAGCGATAAGTTTCGGATGAACATCCGTATAGCTTTGCCTGCAGCGTTCATCACCTTGCTCATTTACGTGGTGATGGGTTGGGGGAGTCAAACGATGGTCCCGGCTACTCTTCAGCCTAATTTTTGGAAGGTATTGCCTTACGTGGTGGTGCTTGTCACGGCTGTCATGGGTATGAATGTGTTGTGGGTGCTGTTGTTGGGCATTGCTTTGTGTGGATTGACGGGTATCTGCACCGGTTTATATGATTTTGAGGGATTCATGAACGCTATCGTGTCAGGTGTAGTCGGTATGAGCGAGTTGATTTTAATCAGCATGATGGCCGGCGGATTACTTTCTGTGATACGTAGGGGCGGCGGCATCACGTGGATCATTCGCACCTTGACTCGAAGGGTCAAAAATGGTCGCCATGCAGAGTTGAGTATTGCCCTATTGGTGAGTCTTACCAATTTGTGTACGGCTAATAACACCGTAGCCATCCTTTCGGTGGGATATTTGGCGCGTGATATTGCGCAAAAATTCGGTGTCGATGCCCGAAAAGCTGCCAGTATTCTCGACACTTTCTCTTGTTGCGTTCAGGGACTCATTCCTTACGGCGCCCAATTGTTGATGGCCGGTGGTTTAGCCCTTATTACGCCAACATCCATCATTCCCTATCTGTTCTATCCTATGTTGCTCGGTGTATGTGCCCTTGCGGCCATCGTTTTAGGCTTGCCGCGTATGCAAAAGGGTTCTTAGTCCCCCGGGTTCTACCTATTTTCGATGAGAGAGGTGCCTGATGCACTACTTGAATTCGGGTATTTTGGTGAATCGTGGTCAAGAAATTCCGAGGTAGGTTTTCGTTACGTTTGTTCCTTTATTAATTTTACATCATCAATCATCTTTTTTCGCATCATGTCAAATTACTATACAGCCTCAGATCGTATGTCAGACTTGATAGAAGACAATTACAGTCTGCTTCAGGTGTTGAGTCGTTTTGGTATGTCGCTGGGCTTCGGCGATCAGACCGTGGGTGAGGTGTGTGAATCCTCTCAAGTCGATACGGCCACCTTTTTGCTCATCATCAATTTCATTCATTCGGGTTACACACAGTTGACTGACGATGTGTCTAATCTTTCCGTGGCAGCCTTATTGGATTATTTACGTCAGTCGCATGTCTATTTTCTCGATTATGTGTTGCCTCGCATCCATCAAGACCTCCATTCGGCACTTCAGGAGAACCCTGAAAATGCGATCAACCATCTCATTCATCAGCAATTTGACAATTATCTCTCGTCAGTAGAGAAGCACATGCGTTATGAGGAGCGCACCCTGTTTCCTTATGTGGAGCAGCTGCTTCGTCATCAGGTTGACAGCACTTTTGAGTTACAAACTTTTTCCAAGCATCATCATGCCATCGATGACGAACTCCGTGAATTGAAGAAGATTCTCATTAAATATAGTCCTGTTGACACCAACCGCACCAAACTCAATGCTTTATTGTATCAAATATATGACTGCGAGAAGGAGCTGGATGCCCATTGCAAAGCCGAGGACTATATCTTTGTGCCTGCCGTACACGATTTAAAAGAAAAAATACTCCATGAAGGCTGATAAGGAGACACTCCACATCTTGGTGGCAGAGGACCTTCCCATTTTGCAGGGAGGAATTATTTCGTTGCTTGAACACCTCACGTCGGTTCACGTTCATGCTGTTGCGGTTCAGAGTCTGCAGACGCTTTATAACTTGTCGGCAGTGCGCACTTTCGACTTCCTGTTTGTGTCGCCACATTTCAATGGTGTGTTTGACCTTGCTGAATTTCGCAAGCGATATCCCCAGACTCCTTGCATTGCCATTGTCAACAACCTCGGCATGTTGTCTGAAGTCAAGGGCTATTACCGCTACATCACCATCTACGATGATGCCGACAAGGTGAGCCGTCTCATCGAGCAATATCAGGCTGATTGCACGGAAGCGCCTTTAGACTCGCCGCCCGATCAGTTGAGTTCTCGCGAAAAAGAAATTCTGATTGAATTGGTCAAGGGACTTTCCAACAAGGAGGTGAGCGACCGTCTCTGTCTTTCGGTCTATACCGTGATGACTCATCGCCGAAATATTTGCCGCAAACTCAAAATTCATTCCTTGAGCGGACTTACTATTTACGCTTTGTCGAACAAACTCATCGATATGTAGCTTTCTTTTCCAGGTTAGGCAACTCTTTCCTGTGGTATGGGTAGTGAAATCCATCATGCAGGTAGTGTTCGTTCCAAAAAATATGTTCACTTTTGCACCATCAATATCCTACATCCATGCAAGAGATCAAATTTGAAACGATTCAGCAGGTCAACGATTATTATGGTATCGAAACGTTGCATCCGATGGTTACTGTCGTTCATCTTGAACGCTCCAATTATGCGACCACAGTCACGTCACGGGTACATTATGGCGTATATGCCCTTTGGTTAAAGGAAACCAAGGGATGCAATCTCTCTTATGGTCGTACGCCCTATGATTTTGACGAACAAACAGTCACTTCTTTTGAACCGGGACAGAAGGTGACCGTTGAAGTAACCGATAAAATGATTCGTCCTCGTTGTGTGGGACTCTTGTTTCACCCCGATTTTCTTCGTCGTACAGCTCTTGCTCGTCAGATGTTTCGCTACGAATACTTTTCTTACAGCAGTACCGAGGCTCTCCATCTGTCTGCGGCCGAAGTGGCATTGTTTAAGCAGGTGCTGGATATGATTGACGCCGAGTTGCATCGCTCTGTTGACTTGCATACGCAGGAGTTAATACTTTCCAATATAGAACTTCTTTTGAACTATTGCCTTCGCTTTTACGACCGTCAGTTTATTATGCGCAAGGAAATCAACCATTCGGTCGTGAAGCGGTTTGATGTAATGTTGCGTGACTATCTGCGCAACCGGGTTCAGAAGGAAGGTCTTCCTTCCGTGAATCTTTTTGCCGGTGAGTGTTGTCTTTCACCGGCCTATTTTGGTCAACTGGTGAAAATGGAGACCGGTCGCACGGCTAAGGAGTTCATTAGCGACCGGATTGTAGCTGTTGCCAAGGAGCATTTAAGTGATTCCGACCTGACGGTAAAGCAAGTTGCCGACCGATTAGGATTTGAATATCCCCAACATTTTGTCAGATTTTTCAAACTGCATACCGGAATGACCCCGAATCAGTTCCGTAGCGTGAGTTAAAAGTCTGTTTAGTCAGTGATTTCATCGGTTATTTATTGGCGTGATGGATGTCATTCTTGTTGTTTAGCGGTTATGCAATGTGGCGATGGATGTCATTCTTGTTGTTTAGCGAACATGTGTAGGGGCGTATCGCATACGCCCTTCATGTGAGCGATCATGCAATGATGATGGCGAACTCACTTTATCGTTTGAAGGGCATGTTCGCCCATGTGAGGGCGTATGCGATACGCCCCTACAGTTTTTTGTTATGTTGATAGAGATACATTGCTTGTGTTAGTGGTTTTGCTATGCTGGCAAAGTGCCTCGTTTTGTCCGGGTAGTGGTCTGTCTCTTATACACATCCTCCGAGCCCACGAGACGTAGAGGAATCTCGTAT
>CALZOH010000142.1 GCA_945827465.1 uncultured Prevotellaceae bacterium | reverse complement strand
CGGGGAAATGTCCCTCGGAAACCGAGCAAGGTTTTCCCGCCCGGGAAAATGTTCCTCGGAAACCGACGATGAATACGCTTCGTGGGACGTAACCTATTATATGAATGGTAATCTGCTCAACCGCCTTCCTCAGATAAAAAAGTTGAAGTGGCGCGAAGTGTTCTGCTTCCGAGGCCTATGGGGACATCTGACAGATAAGAACAACCCGACGAAAGAACGTAACGAAGGGCTGTATCGTATCCCTGACAATACCTACAGAATGAATGCCACGCCCTATATGGAAACAAGCGTAGGCATCGAGAACATCCTAAAATTCCTTCGTATTGATTATGTATGGCGTTTAAACTATCGTAATCATTCAAACATTCAGAAGAGTGGAATACGAATGACCATGTCGCTATCATTTTAATTGTTATCACGGGCAAAAAACAGCGACGCGCTAATTTATGTAAAAATCAAGGCCTTTAAACCCAAGTTTAGGGAGCGTAACAGTATTTTCATGGTTAAACTTTTTTAATCGAGAACAACAATATTCAATATAATAATAAATTTGCATCGTATACAACCAATCAAATTAAGTAAGTATGATGAAAAAATTTACTCTTACAATGGGTATGGCACTCTTGGGACTACTGTTCCCGCTTAGTAGTGCTGCAGATGACAACATCCCAAAAGCCGACTTGTTGGACGTTGAGTTCCTTGAAGACGGTACGGCTGTTGACAAATCTCCAATGGAGAACGTTGTTCAGGTGGTCGGACAAGAAAACCTGACCATGTATTACAATGAGGACTACAAACGCGTAGTTCCCAAGTTTGCGAATCCGTTTGGCGGCAATTGCAATGCTTTCTACAAGATTGACTACACCGAGAACCAAGCTTTCAGAGATGCGCTCACCAATGGTCACTCGTTGGAAATGCTCGTCATGGCCGACTACACTGATTTTGCTACCAGCGAGTACAAGCCTTTCTCGGGCCATCAGGGAGGTGGAACCGGTTTCTTGCTGAAAAAGGAAACTCATGAATTTGTATTCCTGCCTCACACCGGTGCTTATCGTTGGGCTGCGAGTGGAGTCGTTCCCGCTCCACGAGTTTTCTATCACGTAATCGGAACTTACGATAAAAACAGAGGGAAAGCTGCCATTTACGTCAATGGAGAATTTAAGGGAGAAGTTGACGCTCCGGGAAACTTCCAGTTCCCATCAAGCGGTTGTACCTGGCTTGCCATTGGTGGCGACCCCAGTAGCGCCACCGACGCCAACACGGCATGGAGTGGTGAAGTGGCCATTGCCCGTGTTTACGGTCATGCCCTCTCCGCTGATGAGGTAGCTGCTCTTTTCGAGACGGTCAATGTACCCACCAGCCCCATCGTATTGCTGGAAAACACGGTTGACAGTCTGCTTAAAGCCAATGAGCAGTTCATCGTCAGCAATGATCCGGGTGGATACACACAAGAAAACCTCGACAAATATCAAGTAGCCTATGAAACAACCCTGATGGAGGCCCAAGATCTTCTCTACAACGGAACTCCAACTCGTGATGCTTGCAAGGAAATGCGCGATAAGTTGTTGACATCATTGAATGAACTCCATGCTTGCCGAAATGCTATCACCGACGGTTACTACAACATCGTCAATGCCTACACGCAATATGAAGCCTATCAGGGAGTGGAAAAGGCCATGACCGTTAATGTACAAAATGGATTGGCATGGGGTAACTACGATCCGAACGACCCGATGCAACTCTTCAAGGTGACTAATTTGGGCGATGACACCTATTCCGTACAGAATGTGGCCACCGGATTGTACATTGGCAATGGTGGTAAGACCAGTGCTCGTGTCGGTATGACTGCCGAGCAAGTGGTTCCGCAAATCTTCAACCTAATTGCCGGCTCTTCGCAGTGGAATATTGCGAATGCCGACTTCTCGGAGGCTTATCACACCGAAGGTCATCTTTCAGGTAATGGTGTCAGTGGTACTATCGTACATTGGAACGGTGGCGCCAACGGAGCTTCGGCTTGGTTCTTACGCCATGTAACTGACGAAGCACAAATCGCCAATCTGACCAATGCAGGTCCTGCCCAAATATTGGCCAACCGTTTGAAAGCCTTTGTGGATACAGCCAACCAGGTTCTTCCCAAGGTGTACGACTATGTGAAGTTGATCACAGCCGGTTCTCAGATTACTTCTAACGCCAAGACTCAAGACAACAGTGTTCTGATCGATGGTATCATCGATTATTCTTCTGAGTTTGAGTCCGCTTGGAGTACCAATTTTGCTGATCCTACTTATGAAGGCATTGGTTATCACAACCTCCAGGTTACTTTGAACGAGCCTATCGACCGCTTCTTCTTCGAATTCTACGGTCGCGCCGGTACTTCTGCTTATCATGACACCCCGAACAACATTGGTGTATACGTAACCAATGATGATGCTCTTGGTGCCAGCACTGCAGCCGGTGACTCTACCGAGTGGGTACACGTTGCCGACATCATCGACAAGACCATTCCTAACATTCCTGGTGTGCACTATGTATCTCCGACCATCCTCTTTGGCGAGTCTTACAAGTATGTACGTTTGGTAGTTCGCGAAACCACCAACATGCATGTAAATCGCAACTTCGCCAATCCGTTCAAGACAGGTGTTACTTTCAATATTGAAGAGCTTCAGTTCTACAATCCTAATCCGACAGAGAACTCTGAGTATAACACTGTAGCCGGCATGAAGGAAGCCGTAGACAACTTGAAAGAATTGGTGAATGCAGCTGCTACCAAGATCAAGGACAAGACTGCCACCGAGGCCGACATTACAACATTGGCTGCTGCTATCAAGACGGTGAATGACCTTTATGTGGATCGTGAAGCCCTCGATGCAGAGTTAGCAACCGTATTGGCCCAGGCCAACAGCCTCTACACCGCTTCTCTCGGTACTCGCGAGACCTTGGTTACTGACGCCGGTCAGTTCAGCGCCAACAGCATGTCTATTTCTGACCACGGTTCGTTTGAGCACCTCATCGATGGTGAGACGCATTATAACTACAACTTCCACTCTATCTGGAATGCTACGGCCATGCAGAGTGCTACCATTACTGCTGATGAGTGGGAACAGACCTTACAGGGTCTTGACCCGACCAAGTTTCAGTACACCGGTACCGGCTATCACAACCTGCAAGTAGCTTTGAAGGCTCCGGTCAACAAATTCTGGTTCGAGTACATTGGTCGTACGGGTACCACCATCGTTGACAACCCGACCGATATCGAGGTGTATGCCACCAATAGTGACGAGCTTGGTGCCAGCACCGATCAGGCTGAGATTGACCAGTGGACACGTATCACCGAATTGAATGAGAATATGCCGGATGCCACTCCGGGTGCGAAGTACATTTCGCCAGTCATCGACCTTGGCGACAGCTACAAATACATCCGCTTTGTGATCAAGAATACCGCCATGGCCGGTAATCATACAGCCCGTGTATTCAACAGCCCTGAAATTACCGGTATCACCTGGAACGTAGCTGAATGGCAGCTCTTCCAAGGTTTGGACCCCGAACGTATTCAGTACAATTACAACAAGGACATTACGACTGCCGTTGACGCCATGAAGGCCCTCATCGATGCAGCTGAAGCTATCGAACCGCTCCACATGCTCGACGATTCTAAGATTGTTGAACTGCGCAATGCCGTAGACTTGGTGAACAGTCTGTTTGCCGATACGACCGAACTCGTCAACCTCTACAACTTCTACCATGACATCGCCATTAACGCCGTGTCGGGTGACGAAGTAGGTTATGTGGATTCGGATGAAGCCATCGAAGAGTATGCTCAGGCCGTTAAGGCAGCTAAGGCGCTCGTTGACCCCGTTCAGCCTTACCAGTCACAAATCAAGGAAGCCATCGCGAAGTTTGCTGAAGCTTATGATGCTTTGTCTGCTCACGTAGCTTATCCTGCTGCCAATACATGGTACACCATCGTTACAGGTTCTGTTCGTGAATATGCTATCGATCAGCCTGTCTATCTCTCTGACCTCAATGTAGGTGCTAAACTGAACCTGGGTCCCTATCCAATTGCTACTAATGCTCCTGAAACCGACCCGTATGCTGTATGGCGTCTTGTTCCGGTTGAGGGCGAAGAACATCAGTTCTACATCCAGAGCTTGGGTACCGGTCAGTACTGGGGTGGATACAAGGGCAACATTGGTGCCGGTTCTGTTGTAACCGCTCATACTCCTGATCCATACAAGCTGATTTACTACGGTCAGGGTGGATTCCGCTTGCAGCCCGCTGCTGTTACCGATGCTCCTTACACTTCATTGAAGGCTGACCAATCTACTCAGACTGCCTTTATCTGGACTTCGGCTACCGATCACCAGCAGAGCTGGAAGTTCGTTCCTGCTGAATCAGATGTTTTGACCATTAACTGGTTCCCCGCATCTACTACTCAGATCATGACCTTGCCGTTTGCTACCGCTGGTGACTTGTCTATCGTTGAACTCAACGACGGTGCTCAGACTTACGGTGTACACAGCCTGACTACTTCAGAGGAAGGTACTACTCTGGGTCTGGTTGCCAAGACCGACTTTGAAGCCGGTGAGCCGTTCATCATCGTAACGGGTGAAAGCGTAGAAGAAAACGGTCAGTTCCCGATTGTACTTGCTACTCCTGAGAACGTAACCGATACTTCTGCTGTTGTTGCCAACGGTTTGGTTGGTACACTCCAGGGTATGACAGTTGAAGCTCCGGGTATGGGTATCTTCGTAAACAGCGCGTTGACCGCAACTACCGGTAAGGTTTCTATCTCCGCTCGCAGCGGTTACCTCGATCCGAAACAAGTTGTTAACGGTGAAGGTGCAGCTGACCTCGAAGTAACTACTGGTGACATCATCAACGCTGTGAAGAATGCTATCGCAGTGAAGAATGCCACCAACTCCAATGTTTACACCATCGACGGCAAGTTGGTTAAGCGCAATGCAAAGGCTTCTGACGCCCTCAAGGGTCTGAACAAGGGTATTTACATCGTTGGCAAAAAGAAGATTTCGGTAAAGTAAGTTGATTACAACCATCTATCACATGAGCGCGGGCTTACTCAAAAGCCCGCGCTTTTGTTTTATCATGGGATTTTGCCGGCTTTTATGGCGATTAACTCGTTCTTTATTATTAATTTTGCGTACTTAATATTAACAACATATCTAATGTCATACTACTACAATCTCACTATTTTTCATATAAAGAGATGGATTCAGCCTCTACTGCTGATTGCCCTCTTCTCCTACCTGCCTTCGCAGGCTCAAACCACATCAACTCAAACCCTTCGTGTTGTTTCTTACAACATTCGGCATGGGCTTGGGCTGGACAATAAGATAGATTTTGCCCGCTTGGGCACTGTAATCAAGTCGGTGATGCCCGATGTGGTGGCCGTGCAAGAAGTAGACAGCTCCACCACACGCGCCAACTACACCTATGGGTTGGGACTTATCGCCAAGCAGATTGGTTACGTCGACACTTACGGCCCTTGCATTCCTTATCAGACGGGTAAGTACGGGGTCGGTATTCTCAGTAAAAAGGCTCCTATCCGCACCCGCCAGGTTCCCCTGCCCGGTGCATCAGAGGCACGCACCCTGCTCATTACCGAGTTTGACAACTACGTCTTTGCCTGCACCCACCTGTCGCTCGATGAACAGGAGCGCAACAAATCGGCCACCATCATTGCCAACACGGCTGCCGAGTACAACAAGCCATTCATCGTGGCCGGTGACTGGAACGCCGAGCCTACTTCGGCCTTTCTTACGGCTATGAAGAAGAAGTTCCAGATTCTCACCGACACCAGCAAGCCTACTTTCCCGGCCAATAAGCCTACGGATTGCATCGACTACATTGCCATCTATAAGGATACGCCGTTAGAGGGCGGTGAAATGTCGGCTACAACCGACTTGACCTACGTACTGAACGAGCCAACGGCTTCCGACCACCGACCGGTGATGGCTAAGGTAACCTTCACCATCCCTCAGCCCGATTGGGTGACTCCTTTCTTTATGGACGCGGCAACCACCGACGGTCCCCGATATGACCTGCAAGGACGCCGCATCAACTCCACATCGGGGAATGGCATCTTTATCCAAAACGGAAAGAAGTATATCAAGCGTTAAACCACCCTTTCAACACAACGAAGGATTGCCTCACTCCAATTAAGTATCTTATCATCTACCCCATAATTTATCTCTATCATGACGAAACATTATTATCACTCCCACGCCATCTTTGCCATGTGCCCCCTGTGCATGGTTCTCCTTTTATTCTTCTCCCTCTCATTCCTGCCGACCAAGGCACAAACCGCCCTGCCTAAGAAGCTGCGCATCGTCAGCTATAACATCCACCACGGTGAAGGCATGGACGTCAAGCTCGACTTTGAGCGTATCGGCAAGTTGTTTGAGAAGCAGAATGCCGACATCATCGCCGTACAGGAAGTCGACAGCTTCACAGCACGCACCCAGGGGCGCTACAGTCTGGGTGAAATAGCTGCCCAAATTGGTTACTTTGCTACTTACGGTCCCAGTATTCCCTACAGCACCGGTAAGTATGGCGTTGGTATCTTGAGCAAGAAGAAGCCCATCGGGGTACGTCAGGTTCCTCTGCCCGGTCGTTCGGAGGCACGTACCCTCTTGGTGACAGAGTTTGAGGATTACGCCTTTGCCTGCACCCACCTGTCGCTCGAAGAATCGGAGAGAATAGCCTCTATCGACATCATTGAGAAGATGGCCCAGAGCTTTGACAAGCCCTTCCTCATTGCCGGCGACTGGAACGACTATCCGAAGTCGGCTTTCATGAAGGCCATGCGCGAGCGTTTCCAGATTCTCACCAATGAGAAAGAAAATACGTTCCCGGCTGATAAGCCCAAGGATTGCATTGACTACATTGCCATCTACAAGAAACCGAGCCGGCGCAACCTGCCCAATCGTGTATCGGACAAGAGTTACTCGGCATACATCAACGAAACGGCAGTGGTCAACATGAATGCCGTCATCAATGAACCGGTAGCATCAGACCACCGTCCCGTGATGGTTGACATCACCCTGCCCACACCCGCTGCTCAGTTGATGACTACGAAGCCTTACCTGCAGCTTGCCACGCCCACTTCGATGGATGTATTCTTCCAGACCAACTCTGTTTGCCACTGCTGGGTAGAGTTCGGCACCGACTCCCTCCACACACAGCCCGTGCGCGCCTTGGTAGACGGACAAGAAGTTTGCTACGACATTGAAAATCGCATCTCTCTCACCAACCTCCGCGCCGGCACACGGTATTTCTACCGCGTCTGCGCCGTGGAATTGCTCATGAAACGGGGATACGAAAACCACTTCGGCGACACCATTCGCACCAAGTTCTATTCATTCACCACGCCTGACGAGCAGAAGACCGATTTCAGCTGCCTTATCTTTAACGATCTGCACGACAACAAGGAGTGCTTTGACCATCTTAGAGACTTAGTCAAGGGAATGCCTTACGACTTCGTCATCTTCAACGGCGACTGTCTGTCCGAACCTTCCAATCGCGACCACGCCATCCGCCTCATCCATAGCTTGGCCGACCAGGTGAACGGTGCCGAAAAGCCCATCATCTTCCTGCGTGGCAACCACGAAATACGCAATTACTACTCTGCCGGCATGCACAGCCTCATCGGCTACTACAACGACAAGACCTATAGTGCCTTTAACTGGGGTAACACCCGCTTCGTCTTGCTCGATTGCGGCGAAGACAAGCCTGACGACACCCCGGTTTATGCCGGTCTCAACGACTTCACGCAACTGCGCAACGACCAGGTGAACTTCCTCCAGACCGAACTCAAGAGCAAAGCCTTCAAGAAGGCCGCCCATCGCGTCTTGATCAGCCACATCCCGGTGTTTGGCAACGTCGACAGCTACAAGCCCTGCCTCGAACTCTGGTCGCCGCTGCTCAAAAACGCGCCCTTCAACGTAGCCATCGGAGCTCACAACCACGAAGCCAAATACTATCCTAACGGAACCGACGGCAGCCGCTACCCCGTGCTCATCGGCGGAGGTCCGTCAGTCAACAACGGAACAGTCACCGTATTGAGCAAACGTGGCAAGGAATTGCAGTTGATGGTGTATTCCAAGAATAAGAATCAACAACTTCAAGTGAAGTTCTAAACACCACCTCACGAGGAAGCCCAACTTCTCAAACGCAGAAGTTGGGCTTCTTTTTTGTTGATGCGCAAATAGGAGCTGTAGAAACCTACTTACACGACATGTAAGCCCCAATTACACCCTGTAGAAACCTACTTGCACGTCATGTAAAATGGTTTTGTACCCCTACAATT
>CALZOH010000141.1 GCA_945827465.1 uncultured Prevotellaceae bacterium | reverse complement strand
TGGTATTATGAAGTCACCTCCGACTCACCCTGGAACTTTGCCCTGCCCCGGACGGCCGTCAGTGGCGCGGACATCGAAAAAGCCTACAGCGTCAGCACCCGCCTGCCGGCCGACAAGAACCCCTGGACGGCCGAGAAAGCCCCCGTCGTCATCACCACACAAGGCTTGCCCGTCAAAGGCTGGAGCCTCAGCCGCGGGTCGGCAGGCCCCATCAACTATGCACCCCAGCAAGGACAAGACTTCGGCAAGCCGCAAAGCATAGAACTCATCCCTTACGGCTGCACCAGGCTGCGCATCGCCGCCTTCCCCGTGCGCAATCCCTAAGAGTAAGCCGCCCGAAGAAGACACAAAAAGTCCGCAACACCACTCGCGATGTTGCGGACATTTTCATTAAAAGCACCCGGCCCCGCCCGGGACCAAAGCCGGCGCTACTTCAACGCCTCCTCCAAACGGGCGAACAGCTGCTCGGCAAAATCAATGGTAGCCTTGCGGAACTTGCCACTGCCCTTGCGCAGCGCCTTACCGCCGTCCTTGAGCGCGTACTCGTCGGTAATCCAACGCTCGGCCCTCAACACATCGCCCTCGTAGCTATAGACGAAATCCTGCAACTGGGCATGCACCCGGCCCTCTTCGTAAAACATCAGCAAGCGATACGACACGGTCGTGGTGTCAGTCTTCCACTTACGCTGGCTGAACACTATTTTATCACGCAGATTGGCCACCACGCGGCGGTTCTCCCTCGACTGCATCGTCACCTTGGCATAATCTTCAAAGTCGGAAGCCTCCACCAACGAGCCGGCAAAAGCCTGCAACAGCGTGAAAAGGCACTCCTCGCTGGCTCCCGCCACCGTGTAGTCGTGGCTGAACGTCACCACACCCTCCACAACGGGCACTGCTCCCTTCATATACTTCTTCATGTTCACTCGCTGAGCCTGACACGTCAGCGTGACCAGGCAAAACAAAAGGCAGAAAATCTTTTTCATCTTGATGGAAATGTAAAGTTGATTGTGCGGCAAAAGTAAGAAAAATATCGCGACCACAACATCACACTACGCCAAAACTCATCGCCCACGGGGGCGAAAGCCCCTCGCCACCGCGCCGAGGAACGAAAAAACAACGCCGCAAGCCGCCCCGATTGGAATTAAAGGCGTACTTTTGTATCTCTTTAACAAAGAAAGCCAAATGAAACCAGTCATCATAGCAGGTCCCTGCGTCATTGAATCAAGCGAAGTACTCGACGAAGTAGCACGCAAGCTCGTCCGACTCAATGAAACCTACGACCTCGACATCATTTTCAAAGCATCCTTCGACAAAGCCAACCGCACCTCGCTCAGCTCGTACCGGGGTCCGGGCATGGAACGCGGCCTCCGGATGCTGGCCGACGTGAAAGAGCGCCACGGATTGCGCCTGCTCACCGATATTCACGAAACTTACCAGGCCGAAGCAGCAGGCCAGGTGGTCGACATCTTGCAGATACCCGCCTTCCTATGCCGGCAGACCGACCTGCTGGTAGCAGCTGCCAAGACAGGGAAAGTGGTCAACATCAAGAAAGCCCAGTTCCTTTCGGGCGACGACATGAAATATCCGGCAGCCAAAGTGCGCGAAAGCGGCGGTCGCGAAGTGTGGCTCACCGAGCGCGGAAACACCTTCGGATATAACAACCTGATTGTCGACTTCCGCAACCTCGACATCATGAAGCCCTATGCCGACCGCGTCATCATGGACTGCACCCACAGCGTGCAACGACCCGGATCACTGGGAGGCGCAACCGGCGGTAACCGCGAATACATCCCCGCCATGGCCCTCGCAGCAAAAGCATTCGGAGCCGACGGATACTTCTTTGAAGTGCATCCCAACCCCGAAAAAGCCCTGAGTGACGGTCCCAACATGCTGCCACTCCAACAACTCGAACAAGTAATCAAACAACTGATATGAGCAAGTGGAACCCCATCGTAGTGAGATGCCTGCAAGACGAAGCGCAGGCACTGCTTGACCTCATCCCCGAACTGGACGAAAACCTCGACCGCGCCATAGATCTCATCCTGAAATGCAAAGGCAAAGTGGTGATCACCGGCGTTGGCAAGAGCGGACACATCGGTGCCAAAATAGCAGCCACGCTTAGCAGCACGGGTACGCCCAGCTTCTACGTCAACCCGCTCGACTTGTACCACGGTGACTTGGGCGTCATCACCCCCGACGACCTGGTTATAGCCATCTCCAACTCGGGACAGACCGACGAACTGCTGCGTATCATCCCCAACCTGATGGAACGCCACATACCCGTCATCGGTATCAGCAACAACCGACAGTCGCTCCTGGCCAAATACTCCCAAGCCCACCTCTTCCTCAACGTCAAGCACGAAGCGCAGCCCCTCGGACTCGCTCCCACCTGCTCGACCACCGTCACGCTCGCCCTGGGCGACGCCCTGGCCTGCTGCCTGGAAGAAGCACGCGGGTTTAAAGCCAGCGACTTCGCCCGCTTCCACCCTGGTGGCGCACTGGGTAAACAACTGCTGACAAAAGCCTGCGACGTCATGATAAAAGACAATCTGCCTACCACCAGCCCCGATATGAAACTCGGCGAAGCCGTCATACTCGTGAGCAGAGGACGCCTGGGCATCTGCATCGCCATAGAAGAAGGACGCGTAATAGGCATCGTCACTGACGGCGACATCCGACGGGCCATGGAAAACTCACAAAACCGCTTCTTTGAACTCACCGTGAGAGACATCATGACCCAAAACCCCAAAACAGTAACCAAAGATACACGCATTGCAGACATCGACCGCATGATGAACCAACACAAGATACATTGCGTGCTGGTGGTTGACGACAACCAGCAACTCATCGGCATCGTCGACTCCTTCAGTGCCGCCATCTAACAACGAGACATCTAAACGCGCAGAAACCGGTGAAGATAAGAATCCATCTCCCCCTCTTTTTATCACTACTGCCCTTCCTGCCCCTCAGCGCCGACCGTTACGACGCCATCAGGCAACAACTCGAACAAGAAGGCATCAACTTCACTCACAACAACAGCATCACCTTCTTCGACAACGGCAAGGATAAATTCAATGACTTGTTCAAAGCCGTACGTCAGGCCAAGCATTCCATCCACATGGAGTACTTCAACTTTCGCGACGACTCAATAGCCAACAGCCTCTTCAGCCTGCTGGCCGAGAAGGTAAAGGAGGGCGTCGAAGTACGACTGCTCTACGACGACTTCGGAAATGCCTCCAACAACCAGCCCATCCGCAAACAACGCCTGAAAGAAATACGCTCAACCGGCATCAAGATCTATCCCTTCGACCCCATCGTATTCCCGTGGGTGAACCACATCATCCCCCGAGACCATCGCAAGATAGTCATCATCGACGGAAAGTCGGCTTACTCGGGAGGAATGAACGTGGCCGACTACTACATCAACGGAAAGAAAGAATTCGGAGGCTGGCACGACGTGCATTACCGCATTGAAGGCGACGCCGTAGCCCACTATCAAGGCATCTTCTTGCGCATGTGGCAGAAAGTAACAGGAGAAAACATCCACGGACCTCAATATTATCCCGGCGAATCATTCCCCCACAACGCCCTGAAAGGGCTGCAAACCGACACCACTACCAGCGCCCGCCATAAAACCATCGGCATTGCCAACCGGGAGCCAAAGACTTCCCCCAAAATCATCCGCCACACCTTTATCAGCCTCATTAACTCCGCCCGTGAGAGCATCCAGCTTATTAACCCGTACTTCACCCTTAACCGCCCCATCCGTAAGGCCCTTAAAGAGGCCATCAAGCGCGGTGTAAAGGTAGAGATCATGGTTTCGGAGAAAAGCGACATCCCCATCACGCCCCGCATCGTAGATTATCAGGCCCGCAAACTCATGAAAGCCGGTGCAAACGTCTATTTCTACCAAGGAGGCTTCCACCACAGCAAAATCATGATGATAGACAACGCCTACTGCTTTGCCGGTTCAGCCAACCTCGACAGCCGTAGCCTGCGTTGTGACTACGAAATCAATGCCGTAGTACTCGACGCACCATCCACGCAGGAACTGCAACACATCTTCGTACGCGACCGCGACCATCACTGCGTACCGCTTACAGACGAATATTGGAAGAAACGCCCCAAATCTCAAAAGTTCCAATCCTGGTTATACCAACTCCTCGCCCCCTTCGTATAACCTTCCACCATCCAACATATAGAACAATCCCCTTTGTGCCCATAATAGGAACAAAGGGGATTGATATTATCCCAAATCGGTCATTAGCGTTATGATGATAACAACTCTTGTTTTTGTTCAGATGTCTCTACGTTTTGAGGGCGCAATGGGGTTCCATTGCAACCGAAAAACGGAAAGGCAGATGACAAAAAGAAAGTTTGTTTGCGCATAATAGTCTAATGACCGATTTGGGATTATCACAAGCTCCGTCAGCACATCCGCCAATCAGTCCTCCTGTGGCGCAAAGGATTCAAAAGTACCATCACTATAAAAAACGCGAATCTCCTTAATTTTGCGACGAACCGGTTTGTCAACATAATTTATTTTCTGAATCACATCGGGATGAATCTTTCCATAACCGTTATCCTCACGACGGGGCATAGCGGTAGGCTGAACCAAAGGAGGGTATTGCTCCGTATTAGCAGAAAACAAATCAGGGGCCGACACATTACCATCCGACGATTGCAATGAAGGATCGGACGCGCCGGCAGGAGCAAGTCCATCCGAAGAACCGAACATCTCACCTTCGCCAAACAAGAGCCAATTAATATTGACAGTAGGGAAGGCTCGGTGAATAGCCTTCGTAAAATTATTCGTGGCACGAGTGCGCCCGTTGAATATACTCGAAAGCGAACCGGGAGAAATCTCCAACTTCGCTGCATAGTCTTTTTGTGATAATCCTGACGCCTCCATCAACTGACGGATTCTATCCTCCATTGTAGTGCTTACTTGTTCCATGACTAAATTTTGCTCAGTTTTTACGAGACTACAAAGTTAAACCAAAGTTTCGGAACACAAACCACAATTTCACCCCAATCTTCATTTCAAATTACAGATTTCAGATTTAAAACTTCGGATATTTAAATTTTGATTTCCACACAAACTTCATCTGTTTGTACGTCATAATCGCTTACGTCAGTTACAAATTTCACCTTTTCTCGAGACGAATCGTATAAGTGTCTGACTTTATAACTACTACAATCATCTAAAATCATCAGCAGCAGTGCCTGTTTAGTTTTAAAAACTGAACTCCTACCGCCCATAGAATGCCCTAATCGCCTATTATTAACCTGCTATTCGCCTTGTTTCGTTCCCTTTATCCTATTTGCCAATTCTACGGTGTTTAGGAAGCATTTTAACCCATCCATGGGAAACCGCCCATTTCACAAACGCAGAAAATATAGAACAAAAGTTATTTATTGCATGGTCTACAGCTACTTAAACATTCATTCGATTGATCTCGTGGATTTATAAACAAAAATCCGAATCGCATCGTTTTGGTTCTCAAATTTAAATTCGCTGTTTTGAACTTTCGCCCGATGTGATTTTGTTATTTAAATTCCTCGCATCTGCGTCTACTCGATGCTTGTAGTTTGTGTTTTCAAATTCAGTTTTGCAAATCTATAAAAATCTTAATTGTATATTTTCAAGCAGCTCAGAACACCAATTTTTGCGAGATTATTTCATAGCTAATTGATAGTCGGAAATACCCTTTTCAATCAATCCTGAAGCAGGAATATTTGTTTAAATACGTTCATTTATAGAATAGAAAGCCTCCATTTTTCGTGTTGAAAAATGGAGGCTTTTAGCAGAAAATAGGAAGATATTAATGAAGAATGAAGAACAAAAGCTCTTTCATAAGGTCACCAGAAGACACTTTTGAACCATTCATACCTTTCGATTTTTCATCCGTAGATCTTATTTCATCCAAAATATACAGCACTTTTTTTGCGCTGTATTTTTGTAGCACCGGAATGATGTTCCTTCTCACCTGCCAATCTTTCATCGACAGGAAAGCGGCCAATCCCCTTTCCGATTTATCCGGCGAATAATAGGCCGACAAAACAGAAGAGAAAAAACGGAACAGCATCGGCAATAAAGCTTGTATGGGAAACGCCTTGGGATTACTGTCAAAATATTTAATTATTTGATTTGCTTTAAAGATATCCTTTTCGACAATCGCGTTTTGTAGTTCAAAATAATTGTAGTCTTTGCTGATACCGATATTGGCTTCTACCATCTCCGGAGTGATCTTCTTACAACTCTGAGGAACAGCTATCATCAGTTTGTCTAACTCTCCATACAACCGATTCAAATCGGTTCCGATAGAATCGGCAATCATCATTGCGGCTTTTTTTTCAATACCGAATCCCTTCCCTTCTACATAGGCAGTAACAAAATTGGGCAATTGGGCTTCCACTGGCTTTTTCGACTCATAAACGACGCCCATGGACTGAATGGACTTAACGTACGATTTCCTTCCGTCAACAGTTCCATTCTTATACGTAATCACAAAAATGGTTGACATCTGCGGATTCTGCATATAGTAGCCCAATAAATCCAGGTTCTTTAGATGCTGAGCTTCTTTAAGAACCACGACAGACCTTTCAGCTCCCATTGGATAACTCTTGGCCCGATTAATCACGTTGGCCAAATCTGTATCCATCCCATAGTACACCGAAAGATTAAAAGCCTGCTCATCCTCAGTAAGGGCGTTCTTTATAATGGCATCTACCAAACAGTCTATATAGTAGTTCTCTGCCCCCATCAACAAGTAGACAGGCTTAAAGCGTTGATGCGCTATATCGCGCATCAAATCTTCAAATAAGGGTTGTTGAGATGCAGCTGCCATTTACCAGTCCGTTTTCAGATGTTTCAAGGTATTAGAAACATTCATGATGGTCTGCAATGACTCGATACCTATTTTCACATGTTTCTCGGCATACCTTAAATTCACCAAATTGTCACTCTTGATGGTCTTCACCCCTTCGGGTACCATCGGCGTATCAGATACAAGCAACAAAGCACCAATAGGAATATGATTATAAAAGCCTACACTGAACAAAGTGGCACATTCCATATCAACGGCCATTGCACGCGTACTTCTTAAATACTCTTTGAACTTTTCATCGTGTTCCCACAATCGGCGATTAGTTGTATAGATACTTCCCGACCAATAATCGAGTTGATTGTCGCGCAATACGGTCGACACGGCTCTTTCGAGCACAAATGCCGGCAATGAGGGCACCTCTGGAGGAAAATAATCATTGCTTGTTCCCTCTCCACGAATGGCAGCAAGAGGCAAAATGAAGTTTCCCAATTGCGTTTTGGGCGAAATACCCCCACACTTCCCTAAGAACAGACACGATTTGGGCTGAATAACACTCAAAAGGTCCATTATCAAGGCCGCATTAGGGCTTCCAATTCCAAAATTAATCATCGTTATGCCTTTTCCTGTAGCTACTCGCATGTTATGGTCATATCCCACAACCGGTATTCCACAGTTTTTGCAAAACAAATCTACATAGTTATTGAAATTGGTTAGCAAGATATAAGGACTGAACGCCTCTAAGGGCAACCCGGTGTATCTTTCCAACCAATTTCCAGCTATTTCTTGTTTGGTCCTCATTTTTTCATTATTTTTGCTCGGATTATCAATCAATCCTTTGCAAAATTAGCAAATGTTTCAGATAAACTTACCGCCTTATAATACAAATCTCACGGAACAAAATGGCCATCTTCAGATTTTCGACATTCTCCGAAAACGATATGTAGAACTCACGCCTGAAGAATGGGTACGCCAGCACTTCATCCACTTTCTAATTGAGCATAAAGGATACCCCGCCGGTTTGATGGCCAGCGAAATTTCACTATCCGTTAATGGGATGAAGCGACGTTGCGACTGCGTTGTCTTTCGACGCGACCAATCACCGTTGATGATTTTGGAATTCAAATCCCCCAACGTCAAAATCACGCAAGACGCCTTTTCGCAAATCAATGCCTACAACCACACACTCCGCGTACGTTTCCTAATTGTTAGTAACGGCCTTTCCCACTATTGTTGCGAAATAGATTACGAACATCAGAAGGTACACTATCTATCTGAAATCCCCACCTATTCCCAACAGCTGTAATCAAACAAGTAATGTACATGATCAAACTATTATTTAACAACTACAATTATTTTGTAGATTGATAGAGTAAGGCCTCATAAAAAAGAACTTTATTGACAAATCAAAAAAACTATCTCCTCCCAGATCAATTTGGAGAACTTTGAAAGCAGCCTGCATAACATTCTGATGATACCTTTCAATTTCAACACATATACCGTTCCCCTATGATATGATACCTTTATCACG
>CALZOH010000140.1 GCA_945827465.1 uncultured Prevotellaceae bacterium | reverse complement strand
GGTTCGCACAACTTCAGCTTCATTTCTTTGGGAAGTCCGCCTACGTTATGATGACTTTTGATGGTCATTCCCGTGATGCTGAGACTCTCAATACGGTCGGGGTAGATGGTTCCTTGGGCCAACCACTTGGCATCGGTAATCTTTTTGGCTTCGGCGTTGAAGACTTCTACGAAGTCACGGCCTATAATCTTGCGCTTCTGCTCGGGATCGGTGACGCCTTTGAGGTCGTCGAAGAATTTCCGGCTTGCATCGACGCCAATCACGTTCAGTCCGAGTCCTTGATAGGCATTCATGACTTTGGTGAACTCGTCTTTGCGAAGCATTCCATGGTCGACAAAGATACAAGTCAGGTTAGGACCGATGGCGAGGTTGAGAAGTTGGGCACATACCGACGAGTCTACGCCTCCGGAGAGACCTAATATCACGCGGTCATTGCCCAGTTGCTCGCGCAACGAGGCTACTGTGGTTTCAACAAAGGAGGCGGCGCTCCACTCTTGACGGCTGCCGCAGATGTCTACCACGAAGTTGCGGAGCAATTGGGTGCCTTGTGTGGAATGGAACACCTCGGGATGGAACTGTACGCCCCAGACACGGCGCTCGGCCGGGGCCGTATAGGCGGCGAAGTGAACGTCTTCGGTCGAAGCGATGGCCCGATAGCCTTCGGGGATGGCGGTGATGGTGTCACCATGACTCATCCACACTTGCGACGAGGGTGTAAAGCCTTTGAAGAGGGGGTCGGCGGCATCAAATTGTTGCAGGTGAGCCCGTCCGTACTCTCTCGTATTGGTCTTTTCTACCTTGCCTCCACCCTGATGAGCCATAAATTGAGCGCCGTAACAGATGCCCAAGACGGGCAGGCGACCCACAAATCGACTTAAATCAGCTTTGAAGGCTTCGGGGTCGTGAACGGAATAAGGTGAACCACTCAAGATGACTCCGATGACGTCGCTGTCGTCTTCGGGATACTTGTTGTAGGGAAGTATTTCACAGAAGGTATCCAACTCGCGGACACGACGTCCGATGAGTTGCGTGGTCTGTGAACCGAAGTCCAGAATAATAATCTTTTGCTGCATAGTAATCAATACTGTTATTTGAGGACAAAGTTACATCAATTCAAGCTAACACGAAAGGAGTTCTACCCTTTTTCCGCCTACCGGCCGGGGCGGTCGCCTGCTTTTTGACCTTGTCATTACCATGGCACGCGCACGCGCGCATACATTATATATATACTATCACCATTCCACCGGACTCTACGGGCGACGTTGGGCGGCGACTTCTTCGGGACGCGGCCCCAGGAGGGGCAGCCACGTGCATATCTTCTTGCCGTTCCAACCGTTGACCGAGGCGTAATCAATCATTCTGATGGGTCCGGTCGTGGTGGGCACCTCGATTTCGATGCGGGTTCCGGGCAAGGTCGGCTTCACCCGGCGCACTTTGACCACGTGATGCTCGTCGGCCACCACCCGAACGGTGTCGAACAGTCGGGGGTCGGTGTTCTCATCGCGGGCCATGACCCACGGACCATACTTGACGGCGTGGAAACAGTCGCCGGCGCGGTTGCTTCCTTTCGGAGCATAGATGACGTACGCCCTCATATCGAAGCGAACGGTCACTTCGTCGCCGTCTTTCCAGTTCCGACGCAGGTGAAGGAAGCGTCCTGCCACAACGTGGTCGACCTTGCGGCCGTTGACGCGAACCTCGGTAGAGAGGCTCCAATAGGGAATACGCAGGCTGACGGTGAAGGTTTCGCTCTCTGTTAGGCTCACCCGAAGGCTGACGAGGCTGTCCGAAGGAAAATCTCCGCTCAAACGCAGCCGGAGGGGCTTGCCCGAAGGCGTTACGTGCTTCATCGAGAAGGCATTGAAGAGATTGACGACGGAACCTTGGGCCGACTGCATCACGGCGAGGTAAGGTATATAGGCCAATCCCATCGGTCCGTTGAGGTTACAACAGGTAACGGGCAAGCCGTCGATGTCCATGCCCCATCCACGATTGGTGACTTTCTCTCCATTGAGCAAGTTAACGTAGCTAAAGCCGTCGCCCGAAGGCTTCATCGCCCCCAACAGGCCGTTGTAGATGTATTTTTCGACGGCATCGATGGCCGACGCGTCGCCGGTGAGGCGAAATATCTGGCTGCAAAACTTCAACCACGTGACGCCCGTACAGGTCTCCATCATGCGTTGAATGTCGGGATTAGTCTGTTCAAGCGCGGTATGGTCCCAAGCTTCGCCGTAGACGGCAGGATGATAGGGTTGATCGCCCCCACCATTGCCCGTAATGGTCATTTCGTAACGTTTCACGTTCTTGTACAGGTTCAGAAACGACTGCTTCAACCAAGGGTCGCCCTTCACGCGATAGTATTCCACCAATCCTTCATAGAGTGACAGCATCTCATACGCCTTGGGATAAGGTCCACCCATCTTGTGAGGCAGCACATTCCGGGCCGACTGCCTGAAAAGGTTGTAGCCTTCGGCACCACCCGAGGTCACTATGTAGGTGGCGAAGTCAAGATAGGCTTCACATCCGGTCAGACGATAGAGCCGCATGAAAGGTTCGAGCAGCGTACTCGACTCGATGTGGTTGGCACTCCATCCGAGTGAGGTGATGGCCACCTTCGGCGAGGGGCCAATCTGTTGGATGATGCAGTCGGCATGGCGTCGCAGCGCGTCGAGCACCTTGGGATCACGCTCTACCTCCTCATAAAAGCCTTCAAGTGCCAGCATCACGTACTTGCGTTCCCACAAGTCGCCGCCCGGTCCGTCGGGTTGTACCGACGGGTCAACGCAGCTGAAACTGCCATTGGCCTTTTGGGTGGAGAGCATATCGTCAACGGTGGCGCGCAGAAGCTGTTTCAACTCCTGATCTTGCGTGTAACGATAGAACATGCAACCGGAGCGCACGGCTTTTCCCCACATTTCGCCCAAGGCGAACTGGGGTCGGCCCTTGCGAAAGAAGTCAACCAGCTTCGCGTAGGGTACCACGCCCTTGTTCCAATGTTCCAACGAGTTCATCAGATCACGGTGCAACCCTCCGGTCAGGGTCACTGCTCCCGCCGGCAGCGGAGTGACGGCGTCGCTCACCGGCTGTCGAGCGGCCTTTGAGGGAAGTAGCGGCCAGCAGATCAGCAATAATAAAAGACTTTGAATGTATTTCATAAGAAGCGTCAATATAAACGCTACAAATTTAAGGCAAGTTATCCGTTCTTTCCACCCTCGTTACCGTTTATTTCATCCTCTCCCACCCTTCACCTTCGGCTCAGACGAACGGTAACGACAAGAGACACAAAAGGGCGGAAGCCTCACGGCCACCGCCCTTCAATTAATATTTAAACAACAAAATCGTTTAATCCAAGTTAGCGAGCTTATTGTCGCTACCGAGCACCTCTGTAATCTTGTGCTTGTACAGCTCAATCATGAGGTCACGGGCCGGACCGCAGTATTTACGCGGGTCAAACTCACCGGGTTTATCGTTGAATACCTTGCGTACAGCGGCGGTGAAGGCCAAACGAGAGTCAGAGTCGATGTTGATCTTGCAAACTGCGCTCTGAGCAGCCTTGCGCAACTGGTCTTCGGGGATACCTACAGCGTCGGGCAACTTGCCACCGTTGGCGTTGATGATGTCAACATACTCTTGCGGCACTGAAGAAGAGCCGTGCAATACGATGGGGAAACCGGGGAGCTTCTCCATGATGGCGTCAAGAACGTCGAATGCCAAGGGAGGAGGTACCAAACGACCTGTTTTGGGGTCGCGTGTGCACTGTTCCGGCTTGAACTTGTATGCTCCGTGGCTGGTACCGATAGAGATTGCGAGGCTATCAACGCCAGTCTTCGTTACAAAGTCAATCACTTCCTCTGGTTTGGTGTAGTGCGACTCCTCTGCTTGAACCTCATCTTCTACGCCGGCCAATACTCCAAGCTCGCCTTCAACGGTTACATCGTATTGGTGAGCATATTCAACCACTTTACGGGTTAATGCTACGTTCTCCTCATACGGAAGAGAGCTACCATCGATCATTACCGAGCTGAAACCATAGTCAACGCAGCTCTTACATACCTCGAAAGAGTCTCCGTGGTCGAGGTGCAGCACGATCTCGGGATGCTTGCAGCCCAGTTCCTTGGCATACTCCACTGCACCCTGAGCCATGTAACGCAGCAACGTTTGGTTTGCATAGTTGCGTGCACCCTTAGACACCTGCAAAATAACCGGGCTCTTCAGTTCAGAAGAAGCTTTGATGATGGCTTGCAACTGTTCCATATTGTTGAAGTTGAATGCCGGGATAGCATAACCGCCGTTGATGGCCTTCTTGAACATTTCACGGGTGTTCACAAGGCCCAATGATTTGTAATCTACCATAATGTATTGTCTGTTTAATGTTATTCTTCGTTATGCAAAGGTACTATTTTTTATGTTTTTCGATTGTTCGGGACTGAGTTTTGTGATAAAAAGGCGTCGAAAAACTTTCGTCGGCCCTTTCCCGAGGGCGAAGTGGCTGTTTTTGTTATGTGTTTGTGGCGAATTACCCACTAAAGCCTCCCTCAATTATACCGTCACGACAGAAGTTTGTAAATGATTTTTAGTATTTTTGCAACGAATTGACCTGAGGAACTTCGTGAAGCGGCATTCGGCCGAACTGTTTCGGCCTTGTTTTGATGACCATCACGCTTCCGAATGACCTCCGAAAAGACTCTCTCTCGATAATAACTCATTTCTATATGAAGAAGAAAATCCTTTTATTAGTTGCATTGGTGGCTGCGATTGCCGCCCTCCACATCACTGCAGGGGCCAAGAAAGCCATTGTGAACCTGCGTACATGTTATCAACAAAACCCATTGGGCATGGAAGAGACGCCCGACTTCAGTTGGCAGATGATTGACGACCAGCAATACTGCGCCCGTCAGAAGGCCTACCGCATCGTGGTGGCCACGTCGCCCGAGGCTCTGAAGAAGGAAGAGTATGTGTACGACACCGGCAAGGTAGATTCGGACCTGTCTGTGTGCATACCCTACACCGGTGCGGCCCTGAAACCCTGCACCCGCTACTACTGGAAAGTGTATGTGTGGGACGAACGAGACAAGATGACCTCCTCCAAAGAGGAAGCCTGGTTTGAAACGGCCCTGATGTCGCCCGAAGGTTGGGCCGGTGCCGAGTGGATCGGCTCGAGCGAGAAGGTCTTGAGCAAGTATATCGGCATGGGTGAAATCCATCTCGACTTCACCATCGACGAAGGCAGCCACCAGGCGACCTTGGTGATGGGATGTCGCGACGACCGTAACTACGTGATGGTGGAAATCACGACCGAGAACCCCGACCAGCCGCAGCTCAAACTCCTTCAGGTGGTCGACGGGAAAGAGTCGGTGGTACGCCAACAGAACATTGCCGACCTCCTGCCCAAGGCCGTGCAGCACCAGAAGCACCATCTCTGCCTCAAGTTCCTGGCCGAAAACTACTACCGCAGCTATGGTTTCGACATCAGCCTCGACGGAAAAGACATCAACCAGGGCAAGTACGCTCCGCAACCGGCCTCGCGCCTCACCGTTCAGCCCCATCCCGACGACCTGTCGTATATCTACTGCCGCCTTTACAGCATCGGTTTCCGCCAGAGCGAGGGTCAACGCGCCCGCTTTGAAGGTCTCCACATCGTTGAACCCTTCCATCAGGCCCTGCTCTACGAGAGCAAGGAGGTCTACGACGTGCAAGGCAACGGCAGCCTGCGCGTATGGTCACCGGGTGAAGAGCATTCGGCCCCCATGCTGCGCAAGAAGTTCAAGATAGAGAAGCCCATCAAGAGCGCACGACTCTATGCCACGGCACGAGGCATCTACGAAGTGATGCTCAACGGCCGGGCCGTAGCCGAAGACTTCTTCAATCCGGGTTGGACGGACTATAGAATGCGCCAAAACTATAACACTTTCGATGTGACGAAGCTGGTAGAAAAAGGCGACAACGCCATCGGCGTTACGTTGGGCACAGGTTGGTACACCGGAACGGCTGCTCACACCCCACTTTGGTCTAACCAGTACGGCACGGAAATCTCGTTCCTCGGCAAACTGGTCATTACCCACACCGACAACAGCGTCACCACGGTGACGACGAGCCCGGAATGGCGCTGTTACGACCACGGACCGGTTGTGAGCGAGGGATGGCTGGACGGAGAAGACTACGACGCACGCAAAGAGATACCGGATTGGAGCCGGGCCGACTTCGATGACAGTCAGTGGAAACCGGCCAAGCGCTACGACGCCCCCGCCGACAACGTGGTGATGCAGGCCTACATCGGACAACCCATCCGCGTGGACGAAATCAGAACGGCACAGCGCATGACCGAGCCCCAACCGAAGCACTTCATCTACGACATGGGACAGAACATGGTGGGAGTGCCACGCATTCGCATCAAAGGTCAGGAAGGACAAGAGGTCACCTTGCGTTATTGTGAGATGTTATACCCCGAAGTGATCCCCACCGACCCCGTAGCGCCCTATACTATAGAGATGTACCAGCGCAAACGCGGACAAATCTACACCGACAACTATCGCAGTGCCCTCTCAACCGATCATTATATATGTAAAGGTGAAGCCAAAGGCGAGGTCATCGAACCTCATTTCACCTCGCACGGGTTCCGATACATCGAGATCACGGGTCTGGACAAGGCGCCCCGCCCGCAGGACGTTCAAGTACTCGTTCTGAACTCCCTCGATCCCAAGCAAACCTGCTCCTATGAGACTTCCGACAGCCTCATCAACCGTCTATACAGCAACGTGATTTGGGGGCAAAAGAGCAATTTCCTGTCTGTACCTACCGACTGTCCGCAACGAGACGAACGGTTAGGATGGTCGGGCGACGCCCAAATCTTCACGCGGACGGCAACTTACAACCGACAAATGTCTCCATTCTATACGCGCTGGCTTTACTCCGTGCGCGACGCCCAAGGAGACGATGGCAACCACAGTCACTTCATTCCCTCCATCGGGAATATACCCGCCGGCGGAGGTCGTGGCGGCACCGCATTCGGCTGGGGCGAAGTCGGTATAGTCACACCCTGGCAACTATATCAGCAGTACGGCAACGTTTCCATCCTGCGTCAGAACTATGAATCGATGAAGCGATACATGGACTACGTTGAACGTCACGCCAACAACTACATACAGCCGCTCGGCGGCTATGGTGACTGGGTCGCACTGAGGGGAACCATCTCCGATCTGACCAATACCTGCTACAGTGCTTACGACGCACAAATCATGTCGAAGGTCGCTCAGCTCCTGGGACACGACGAAGACAGCCGTCACTACGCCGACCTCTTCAACAACATCAAGCAGGCCTTTGCCCACCGATACCTGCGTGAAGGCGGAAAACTCATCAAACCGGCCGGAAGCCCGGGAGGTACCGACTCTTTCGCCGCCGCTTTCGGTGGTGGGGGCATTACTCAAGAAGATCAACCCATTGATTCGCAAACCGGCTACATCATCCCGCTTTACATGAACCTGCTGGATGGAGACGTTCGGAAGCAAGCTGCCGCTCATCTCGTGCAGCTCATCAAGGATAATAACTATTGTCTGAACACAGGCTTCATCGGAACGCCTTATCTCAACATAGTTCTTTCCGACAACGGCTACGACGAGATCGCTTACAAGCTGTTTCAGCAAGAATCTTATCCCTCCTGGCTCTATCCCATCCTGCAAGGAGCCACAACCATTTGGGAACGGTGGAATTCGTACACGTTGAAGAACGGATTCGGCCCCGTCGAGATGAATTCGTTCAATCATTACTCCTATGGTTCCATTCAAGACTGGATGATGGCCTACAGTGCGGGCATACAACGCGATGAAAATCATCCCGGTTACAAGCAGTTCATCCTACAGCCACGTATCGGCGGAAAGCTTACGTACGTGAAAGCCTCCTACGAAAGCGTCTACGGACTCATACGGAGCTATTGGCAGAGCGATCACCGCGACGTCGCCACCCTGACCGACGCGTCGCAGCACGGATACACCTACTCGGCCACCGTTCCGGCCAACACCACGGCGCGACTCATCCTCCCGCTCACCGGGAAAGAGAAGAAAGTACGCGTCAACAAGGGCGAAAAAGGCATCACCGACGTCGTCACCCAAGACGACCATTACGAGTGCACACTCGCCCCGGGCTATTACCAGTTCCAGGTCGAGTAAAATCATCCCCGTTTCACCATCATGTTATTCATGTATTAAGTCAAAAACTGTAGGGGCGTATCGCATACGCCCTCCATGGCGGCGAAGGTGCATATCCGACAAGGGTGGCATGTTCGCCGCCTTCATTTCATTCCCGACCGTTCAGGCATCATGTCACCCGTGTAATTAACGAAAATGTGTAGGGGCGTATCGCATACGCCCTTCATGGCGGGGAAAATGCACATCAAACGATAATGTTATGTTCGCCGTTATTGTTTCATATTCGACCGTTCAGATATCATATTACCCGTGAAATGATCGAACATGTGTAGGGGCGTATCGCATACGCCCTTC
>CALZOH010000139.1 GCA_945827465.1 uncultured Prevotellaceae bacterium | reverse complement strand
TTCGGCTTTTCGGCCCAAGATGGCAACTTTGGCTCCTTGCAGCGCCAGATATTTGCTGATGGTGCGGCCCAATACGCCTGTTCCACCTGTAATGACTACTACTTGTTGACTGATGTCAAATAGATTTTCCATATTGTTGATAAATTTGAGATAGCGATTGATTGTTGGAATGACTTGTGTTAGTCAAGCAGATATAAGTCCTTCTTCTTGACAATTTCTGAACCTTTGAGCAACCATTTGAGTGCTGTTTGGATTTGGAGGGTAGTGAATGGCAGGCTTTGGAAGTCGCTTTCGGAATGAGGCTTCCCGTCGGCCATGATTTGTACAAGGGCATCGGCAGCCTTCTCAATGGAGGGGTCGCTGATGTCCAATGCTTGTTTGTTCAGACAAATGTCGCACTGCTCGCAATCAGAGTGACTTTCTTCTCCAAAATAGCGGAGCAAGACGTTGACGCGACATTCGTCGTCTTCTTCGATATAGTGGGTGATGGCCTGAATACGTTTCGTGTAATCTTGTTTGCGTTCGTCGTAAATTTCTTTGTTGAACACAATCTCTTTAGTTTCGACGCGCCGGGTACAGAACGTAATATAGGGGATATTCTTGCGGGGTATGTAGTGCAGAATCTGTTGTTGGTTGAGTGCTTTTAATTTGAGATAGATGTTTTCAGCGCTTATGCCGGTTTCTTCGGCGAGTACTTTCTCTTCGATGTAAACATATTGACTGAATGCGCCGGCATATTTACGGAGAATGGCTAAAATGAGGCGCTCATTCTCTGGTGTCATCCTTCGGATATGATAGAGTTCCTCTTTTTGAAGCATAAACATGACGCGTGAACGACTATCGTCTTCATCTTGGTAGATGAGGTAACCGGCTTTGCTTAACAAAGAGAGTGCACTTTCAACACGGATGTGTTGATGGTGGAATTTTTTGCAGAAGTCAATCTTGTTGAATTCGTAAGTAACAGCATAACCGTCGCCTACGGCTAATTGAAAGTAGCAGGCAATGTCTTCATAGACCGCGCGGATATAATCTTTGTCGGGGAAGGCGTCTTGAATGTGTTTGCGCAGTTGAATGCTGTCTCGCCGATTAACTAACATGATAGCCTCTGCCTTTTTGCCGTCTCGGCCGGCGCGACCGGCTTCTTGAAAATAGGCTTCAATAGAGTCGGGAACATCAAAATGGATGACCAGCCTGACGTCTGCCTTATCAATACCCATTCCGAAGGCGTTGGTTGCTACCATTACGCGTGTTCCGCCTTCTTTCCACATCTCTTGACGCTGATCCTTGTCAACGCTGTAAAGTCCGGCATGATAATAAATGGCAGAAATGCCATTTTCGCGCAGCCATTGAGAGATGGTTCGGGTGGCTTCGCGATTGCGTACATAGATAATAGTACTTCCTTCCGTTGAATTCAGTATGCGTAGTAGTTCCCGTGGTTTGTCTTCTGCCTTTCTGATGATATAAGCCAAATTATTTCGCTGAAAACTCATCTTCTTGACATTCTTCTCGGGAAATTCCAGTTTGTCCTGAATGTCGTCAACCACTTTCGGCGTGGCTGTTGCTGTGAGAGCCAGTATGGGAACACCGCTCAATTCCTGTCGGATGAAAGCAATCTCCAGATAAGAGGGCCTGAAATCATAGCCCCATTGGGAGATGCAGTGTGCTTCATCCACGGTGATGAAGCTTACGTGCATATGATGGAGCTTGATGAGGAATATATCGGATTTAAGCCGTTCGGGCGAAACGTAGAGAAATTTATAATCACCGAATATGCAGTTCTCCAGTGTGGCAAGAATTTGGTCATGACTCATGCCTGAATGAATAGCCGTGGCTTTGATGCCCATCGAACGTAGGCGAGTCACTTGGTCTATCATGAGGGCGATGAGTGGTGTGATGACTAAACAGATGCCTGGACGACATAGGGCCGGAACTTGAAAAGTGATGGACTTGCCACCGCCTGTGGGCATTAGTCCCAAGGTGTCTTTTCCAGATCCAATGCTTTCAATGATTTCCTGCTGGATGCCACGAAAACTATCGTACCCCCAATATTGTCGGAGTACTTTGAGATAATCGTCCATGATTATTCTTCTTCAGTTGTCATCGGCTTGATATCTTCAATCTGCAGTTGCACGTCACCGTGCTTGTAGATGTTCTCTTCGATATAATAACAGATGTTGAAGGCACGTTTGGTCTTGATAAACCTGACGTGCGAACTTTGTCCGAAAGCAATACCACTCATGATGTTGTTGGACTTATTGTCGACCAATTCCAACTTGATGTGTTCTTGACCTCGTCCAACTACCTTGCTGGTTCCGTAGTCATATACGTTGGTCGTGCAAAAGAGTGGTTTCGGGTTGGTGGGACCAAAAGGAGCAAATCTTTTCAGATCATGGTGGAATTTGCGCGTGATGTCACGGAAGTCTATCTTTGCATCAATATCGAGCGTAGATACGGTTTGCTCTTCTTGAATGGTTCTTTCTACGTATTCTTCAAAACGATTGGCAAAGGCCGGAATATTTTCGGGCTTGAGCGAAAGTCCAACTGCATAGGTATGACCACCGAAGTTTTCAAGGAGGTCTTTACAACTTTCTACGGCCGAATAAATGTCAAAACCGGCTACCGAACGTGCAGAACCCGTCACAACATCACCATCGATGGCCATGACAACGGTAGGACGGTAGTAAAGTTCCGTGAGTCGTGAGGCAACAATGCCTATTACGCCTTTGTGCCAAGACTTATTGTAAACGACAATAGATCGTTGATTGTCTAAATCCTTTATGTGGTCGACAATCTTATTGGCCTCTTCCGTCATTTGTTTGTCAATGTCCTTGCGCGCTTCGTTGTAAGAGTTGATGGTATTTGCTTTTTCAATGGCAACGTTTAAATCTCTTTCGATGAGCAACTCAATGGTTTCACGACCATCGCGTATTCTTCCGGAGGCATTGATGCGTGGTCCCATTCTGAATATAACGTCATTCATCGTGACCTCCTTGTCGGCGAGTCCGCATACGTGCAGGATGGCTTGAATGCCAATGCTGGGAGTGGAGTTCAATTGTTTCAAACCATGGTAGGCTAAAATTCTGTTTTCGCCTTGAATAGGAACGATGTCAGCAGCAATGCTGATGGCGCAAAGTTCCAAAAGGGGCTTGAGCTTGTTAAACTCAATGCCGTTATCTTGTGCAAAGGCCTGCATCAACTTAAAACCTATTCCGCAACCCGAGAGATCTTGATAAGGATAGGTCTCGTCTTTACGTTTAGGGTCTAAAATAGCGTAAGCAGGTGGTAAAACCTCGTCGGGAACATGGTGGTCGCAGATGATGAAGTCAATGCCTTTCTTTTGTGCGTAGGCAATTTCATCAATGGCCTTAATACCGCAATCAAGAATGATAATCACTTTTACGCCTAAAGCTACAGCGCGATCAATACTCTGAAACGACATGCCATAGCCATCTTCTTGTCTGTCGGGAATGTAGAAATCTACGTGTGAACAGAAGCAATGCAGAAATTTATATACCAACGTAACAGCCGTGCAGCCGTCAACGTCATAATCGCCGCAAATCAGAATCTTTTGTTTCATTCCGATGGCCTGATTAAGGCGTTCTACGGCGATGGCCATATCTTTCATCAGAAAAGGATCATGCAAATCGCTGAGCTGAGGATGAAAAAAGTGATGGGCATCACGAGCTGTCGTGATTCCTCTCCTCAACAGAAGTAAACCAAGCAGGGGACTGATGCCTATTTCTTCTGCCAGTGTTTTAGCTGCTTCCTTTGTTTCCGGTGTTGGAGGTTGATACTTCCATTTGTGATTCATTATATGTTATTGTTTTTATTTTCTTTAGTCAAGACTCCTGCCACAGGAGGAAGGCATGTGAACGCATGGGGTATATGCTATGTTCACAAAAGAATGACCGATGTGGAATGATTCCCCTCAGTCTTTTTGCTGTTCTTCTTGATGCGTGAATTATACCCTCGTATGGGGCATACGGATAACAAAAAGCAAAATTAGAAAAATCCAATGGCACACTTGGTAGTTTTATAGGTTTTCCTTAAAGAATCTATGTTAAATTGTCTGAAAACCTTCTCTTTTCTGTATCCGGGCTATCTAAGAACGTTGTGCGAGATGACAAAAAGAAGGGCTGAACAGTTCCCAATTGCTGCTCAGCCCTTCTATAAGGAATATGGAATAGGGATTATAAACCTAACTTTTTGGCAATTTTCTTGGGGATTGCATCTTTGTGAATCAAGATGTTCATCGTCTTGTAGGCCATATAGGCTTTTGAGATGTAACCTTTACCTTTAAATTTATTGTAGCTACCCCATGAGTTCTTCATCATGAAATATTCTTTTCCATTTTGGTCTTTTGCCAATCCGTATATAAGCATACCGTGGTCGTCGGTGGTGTTCCAATTGTCGTAAGCTACTTGACGAAGTTCGGGGGTGATGGTCATTTCGCCCTTGACGTCTTTGGCAGCCTGCTCTTTATTGCTGGATACTGTTCCTAACCAATGCTCCTGATCTGAACCCTTGGTATCTTTGTCCTTAGCTGAGGCCGGAATGGTGGCAACACCATGGTTGACGCCGCTCTTTCCAAAGTTGGATTCGCTCACATCTGCTCCCCAAGCAAAGGTGTAACCGTTCTTGACGGCGCTTTCCATGGTTTCCATGAATTCATCCAACGGCAGGTTGTAGCTGAGAGCCCAACGCCAGTTGTCTTGAACTTCAATGGCAAAGGTGGTGTAGTAGGGATGGTGGGTAAATGAGGTTAAACTTACGTAGTCATCAGGATTGAGGCCGAGGCTTTCAGCAAATGATTTTGGCGTATAGTCTTTTCCTTCATAAGTGAAGCTTTCGGGTAATTTTCCAAGATAAGCATCGTAGATGCCACTCAGTCCCTTCTGCCATACGGGTGATGGTTTGTCCTTGCCTTTGGCTATGGCTTCAACGTAAGCAGTCGTTACTTTGTCTAATTCGTTATGGTTATAAAGCGTGTCGCCATAGAGCGTGCCCGGTTGGGGCATGGCTTCTTGTGGACAGATACCATAATGCTTTAAACAATATACTGCATCGTAGAAACTACCGCCTTGTGAGAATGAAATGTCACCATGTAAACGAACGGCAGCTTTTGCGCGGTCTAAGTAAGTGTTGTAAACTAAGAATGATTCGCAGAGATCGTAAGTTTTTTTCTTGGTTCTGAGCAATTCAGCTTCAAGAAAGCCTAAAGATGAGAATGCCCAGCAAGTTCCTGAACGACTTTGATTCTTTACGGAAGTAATCGGGTTCTCCACAATGGGAGTGAAAGAGAGGGTCTCTTGGCTATCTTGAGCCGAGATGCTGTTGCCCATCATCAATAAAAGTAGGGCCAATGTAATCTTTTTCATGAATGAATTTGTTATGGTATTAAAATTGATTTTTTGCTATAAAATCTTCCACATCATTGATGTGATAGGGGATATGGTCATGTCCGAGAACGCGTGCACCTTTGTCTGTGATGAGCAAATCATCTTCGATGCGTATGCCGCCGAAATCTTTGTATTTCTCAATAACGTTGAAGTTGAGGAACTCTTTGTTTGTCCCGTTCTTCTTCCAAAGGTCTATAAGGGCCGGAATAAAGTATATGCCCGGTTCATCAGTTACTACGAATCCGGGTTGTAGGCGTCGACCCATGCGCAGACTGGCTGTGCCGAATTGGTTGGAGGGCCTGATTTCGTCGTCATATCCTACGTAGACTTGTCCAAGGGCTTCCATGTCGTGAACATCCATACCCATCATGTGACCTAATCCATGAGGTAAAAAGAGTGCATGTGCTCCGGCTCGAACGGATTCTTCGGCATCTCCTTTCATAAGGCCAAGGGCCTGTAATGATTTAGTCATGTGAAGGCATACATCCATGTGTACATCGTACCAGAACACTCCGGGCTTAGCTTTCTTGATGGCTAAGTCGTGACATTGTTCTACAATGGAGTAGATTTCTTTCTGACGGGTGGTATATTTGCCGTTAATGGGAGTGGTACGGGTATGGTCTGAACAATAATGTTCAATGGTTTCTGCTCCGGCATCACACAGTAAGAGTCTACCTTCTTCCAAGTGGTCATTTGACGGATTTCCGTGCATGACTTCTCCGTGCATCGTAACAATGGAGGGGAATGATACCATGGCACCAAATGCTTCTGCAATGCCGCTAATCATGCCACTGATGAAGTGCTCGGTAACACCGGGTTGACAGAGTTTCATTGCGGTGGTGTGCATTTTAAAACCGATGGCGCAGGCGCGTTCAATCTCTTTGATCTCTTCATGAGTTTTCGTCGAACGCAAATTGACGATGGCTTTAATCAGTTCTACCGAGGCAAGACTACGTTGTTCTGCGGGCTGAATGCCTAATAACTCTTGAAGTAATATCTGATGGTCGTGACGATAAGGTGGCAGGAAGTGAATGGGTTGGCCGGCATTACGAGCGTTCTTAATCAGAGATTCAAAATCACTGATATTGCCGGTACGATTGATACCGACAGCTTTTCCCATTTGTGCCACGCTGTCAACACTGCCAAACCAAATGATATCATCAATGTCAATATCGTTGCCAAATAGATATTCTTGATCATTATCAATGTCGATAACGCCTATCAGGCCGTCGCGTTTGTGACCGAAGAAATAAAGGAAACAACTATCCTGACGGAAGGGGTAGCAATTATAAGGACCGTTGACCGGACTTTCGTTATTTCCTAAAATCAGAACGATTCCGCCACCCATTTGCTGTTTCAGGGCTTGTCGGCGCAAGGTATATGTTTCTTTACTGAACATGATATTTTTATTAAAGATGTGACAAAGGTAGTGAATTAATTCCAAATATAGAAGTTATACCATGAATAGCCGTAGTTTTTAATTGTCGTTAATGGTGTTGTCTTCTCAAACACGGTTATTATTTATCTTAAATCAGAACGTTGGTCTTTCTCGCCGAGTGGATAACCTCTCCATTCTGTTTGTTTGGCATGTTTGCGAAGTGATAAAACATTCAAATGGGCTTGTGGGATTCTTTGCTATGCTGACAAAGCCCTCCTTTTTCCAATTTAGCAGTTTTGCTTGCGTGCAAAGTCTCTTAATCTATTATAATAGTCATTCTGCAAAGTATATCAAGCCCTTGCTATGAGGGTGTAGAGCATTGTTTCGGCATGGAGAATGAAGTAGGGTTGGTTTAATAAATCATTTGAATGAAATATTGGTGGTAGTTTTTTGCTTGAAGAAAAACCTTTGTCAAGGGAGGATATTATAAAATAATCTGTAAATTTGCACTCAACATATATTTTACATAAAAACAATAATTAAGATGTTGAAGAAAAACTTTTTTCGGTTATTACTAACTTTGGTTTTAGTAACCTTTACCGTTCAAGGAACTTTGGCCGATACTAAGTGGCATTGGGACAAAGGTACCATCGTAGTTGATACTCCCGAGCGTCCTGCAGGTCAGAAGAATGTGTTGAACCTCCAAACTCCGGCTTTACCTGTAGTAAGAGTAGCATTTGTAGGCTTGGGTATGCGCGGTCCCAGTGCCGTATCGCGTTGGACTCATATTAATGGAGTACGTATTGTAGCATTGTGCGATTATGAAAAAGATCGTGCAGAGAAATGTCAGAACATTTTGAAAAAGGCTGGTCTGCCCGAAGCAGCTATCTATTCCGGTCCCGACGGTTATAAGGAATTGTGCAAGCGTGAAGATATCAATCTTGTTTATATTGCTACTGACTGGAAGAATCATGTTCCGGTAGCTAAGTGTGCGCTTGAGAATGGAAAGCATGCTGCCATTGAGGTGCCTTCTGCTACCAATCTTCAAGAGTGTTGGGATCTCATCAATTTGGCTGAACAGAAGCAACTTCATTGCATGTTGCTTGAAAATTGCTGTTATGACTTCTTTGAGATGAATACCCTCAATATGGCTCAGAATGGCGTCTTTGGTGAAGTGATCCGTTGTCAGGGTGCTTACCTTCATACGCTGTCTGAATATTGGGCTGATTATTGGCACAACTGGCGTCTTGACTTCAACAAGGAAGTACGTGGTGACGTTTATGCCACCCATGGCCTTGGTCCTGTTGCACAGGTAATGAATATTCACCGTGGTGACCGTATGAAGACATTGGTTGCTATGGATACCCGTCCTTTCACAGGTCCTGGATGTGTGAAAAAGTACACCGGAAAGGATTGTCCAGAGGAAGAATTCCGTAACGGCGACCATACAACAACCTTGATTCGTACAGAACAGGGTAAGGTGATCGAGATTCAGCATGACGTAATGAATCCGCAGCCTTACAATCGTTTGTATCAGCTTATCGGAACCAAGGGATATGCCAATAAATATCCGCAAGAAGGTTATGCCGTAAGTACAGAACAACTTAAATCGGTAGGCGTAACTCCTAAGGCCGGTAATATGACGGGACATGAGTATATGTCGGCAGAAGACCGTGCTTTGCTTGATGCCAAGTTCCAGGCTCCTATCCTTAAAAAGTATGGCGAAGTAGCCAAGAAAGTAGGAGGTCATGGTGGTATGGACTTCACCATGGATTGCCGCTTGGTATACTGCTTGCAAAATGGTTTGCCTTTGGATATCGACGTTTACGATTTGGCTGAGTGGTGCTGTTTGGCAGAATTGGGTGCTTTGTCAATGGATAACAACTGTGCCTCTGTTCAAATTCCTGATTTTACCCGTGGCTTCTGGAACGTTCAGAAAG
>CALZOH010000138.1 GCA_945827465.1 uncultured Prevotellaceae bacterium | reverse complement strand
TTCGCGAGGTCGCGACAAACTAAAAACAAGATTAAAACTATGATGAAAGATAAAGCATTGGAAGAATTGTTCCTCGCCCAGCGTCCGCAGTTTGACGACAAAGAGGAATTCATGGTTCGCCTAAACCGGAAACTTGATGTTGTAGAATATCTACACCGGTATGAAGAAGCTAACCTTCGTCGCTACAAGTATGCCATGGTTGCAGTCTTTGTGTTGGGAGTAGTAATTGGCGGAGCGTTGTTTGCCTTTGTTTTGTCAACACCTTTGGAATTGCCATTGTTTACATTCAACGCATCATCTGGCATTCTGTTAGCAATAGAGCAATCCTCAAGGACGATAGTAACGGTAGCTCTTTCTTTAGTACTAGGCTTAGGTATAGTCGGCATTGTTAATAATGTATTGGATATTGTCCAAATGAGGAGTTCTTTAAGGTCATTTTCCAATAATTCTTAGAGGATACATGGTACGGTGATGATTATGATCTGAGGGGAGAATAATATGACAGCAAGTTCAGCCAAACATATTATTCTTCCCCCATTGTTTGATTGTACTTTATCGCATGCGTATGTATAAAGTATTCGTAATGCAAAAGAAAAAGCACTTGCGAGTAATCGCAAGTGCTTGAATTTCTTCGTGGGCCATCTAGGGCTTGAACCTAGGACCTCCAGATTATGAGTCTGTTGCTCTAACCAACTGAGCTAAAAGCCCGATTATCCTTACGGAGAGGATGATTTGGCTGCAAAAGTACAGGTTTATTTTGGATTACACAATTTTTGCGGCTTCTTTTTTGTTGCGGATGTTGATGCCGACAATTCCTTTGCGGTTGAGATCGATGGTTAAATGATGGATTTGCTCTTGTTTCTGAAAGCGGTTGATAATGATGAGTTGCAAGTGATATGTTCTGCTGCCGGTAAATATATCTGTGTGTCCGTCGGGTTGTGTGCGGAAAATGGTTTGACTGGGATTGTCCATCCAGCGCATGAGTCGGGCAAAACTGATGCGACAGATTTCGTTGACGCCTGAAAATGGATGGTGACTGAGGCTGGTGATGCGTTGGCGTTTCAATCGCAAGATACGCCGATAATGTAAAACTTCTTCGTTACCGGAAGATGGTGCATGATATTGGAGTACGATTTCAGGCGCATTAGAAGCTCGTAGAGAGGAGTAACCTTGTCGGGCTGAGCCAATGTCCGTTCCTCGCATTTCAAGCCTCATACGGCGGTCGTTGATGATTTCGCCCGCTCCGTTTCTGAACCAACTTTTCACCCAGTCTTTGATGCGGTCTTTGAACATATAGCTGACGATCATCAGTAAGACGATGGGCAGGGAGTATTGATTGGCGGTGTTGCGCGTGTGATAGTTTATGAAGATGGCAAATGCCATTGCGATGCCTGCTGCAAGCATAAATAGGAGTTGCTCGAGCAAGTAACCGCTGTTTTTCTTGTGCGAACGGATGTAAAGTTCACTCTCAATGTATTTTTTTAGTTCGGCCATTCGGTCAAGGAAGTACTGGTTGGCCTCGGGGTTGTCGGGATGGGGCAGTGCGAAGTTCCGCCTTTCCATTTCAAGTTGTATATCGAGCAGCAGTTGGGTTGTATCAGAGTCAAAATGGCCTTTCAGTGTGTGGTAATAGTAATGAAGTATCTGCTGATAGAGAAATTCCAGTCCGAAATAATAGCTCTCGCGCGATGTTTCGGGTAATTGCACGGTTGAGGCTTCGAAGGCACGATAATTTTCAAGCATTTTTCTGGCCAACCGATTTATTTTTTCGAGTTGTTGGTGGTGTTGTGGCTGTCGGACGGCTTCGTCGAGGGCGTCGCGCAGGCAACTTTTGATGGCATTACAGGTCATGCTGACTTGGTGGCGCAATGTTTCGGCGTTGTGCTGGTTGTCGATGGCTTTTTGCAGTCTTTGATAGGGGAGTGCTTCCCTTTTGGCCAGTTCTTCAGGTGTATATTGCGGCGTCTTGAGGCGTAGTCGGGTTTTCAGGTCTTCATAGAAGCTGTCAGAGGTATAGGTCGGCTCGTTCGATTGAAGATTTTCGGGGATAAAAAGCCAAATTTCTGTACTGAACTCATTGATGGGCTGTCCCGATTCGGTCTGACAACTCGTTTTGAATTCCAATGTATATTGATCGTGTATCTTGGTTTTCAGTTCTATCATGTTTGCAAGGTCAAAGAGTGGCTATTTTCCTGAGATGATGGTGTAGCGTGGGTCACCGGATTCATACCAACTTTTCACGCAGTTGTTCATTTCGCGGCCAATTTGTTTGGCGTCGGTTTGTGTCACTTGGTTCAACAGTTGCCAAAAGCGTGGGCTGTGGTTCATTTCCCTGCTGTGGCACAACTCGTGACATACGGTGTAGTCGATATATTTTCTGTCCATCAGCATGAGGTATGTCGACAGGTTGATATTGCCCAATCCTGAGAAACTTCCCCATTTGCTCTTGGTTTGATGGATATGTAATTGCTGATAAGTGAGTCCCGTCTGTTCCGCCCAATGTCTTACGATGGTGGGAAAGAGCCGGTGAGCTTCCTTCCGCAGTATTTCGCGCACAACGGTTCTCAACCATTTCTGGAAGTATTCGTCGGTCGTGAATTTTTTACGGGGGCTCACCAGGTGAATACGTCCCTCTTTTTTTTGCAGGATGAAATCATTTCCTTCCGAAGGTTCAATGTCGAAATGGATGAGATCTGTGGTGATACTGAAATTCCAATCTATGGGCTTGGCTTTCGTCATGGCGAGGGGGGATAGTTCTTTTTTTCTGCAAATTTATGGATATTTCGCGAGATGGTAGTTGTGGTGTACGGCTTTACTCGCGCCGGCCTGATGGTGATAGTTGTTCTGCCAAGAGTCGAGAGGTCTGACTCTTGGTCGGTAGCATTCCATTCCGGCCGAGAAATGACTGCCATCTTGTGGATAAGCGTCACTTCCCGGCCGGAGAGGGATAATTACCGCGTTTTAAGCCGATCTTACGGTTGGTTGGTTTCGAGGGGGCGGTAATTGATGCCGGCTGCTTTCAGGCGCGAGAGCTGACCTTGCATTCTCAGGCGAAAGTTGTCCCAATCTTGTGCCTCCTTGGGCGTCCATGTTTTCTCAATCATGGCCAAAGCTCGCGGGAAGACCATGAATTGCATGCGTGCTTCTGTGGGAATGAATTCACCCCAGATGTTTGACTGAATACCTTTCACCAATTTGAGTTGTTGGGCATTGAGGTCGGCAGGGATGATGTCGCCGCGATAGATGCGTTCCACGGTGTTGTTGTCTTGTCCGTAATCAAAGTAACAGAACGTGGTCGGGCAAATCACTACTTCGTTACCCATATTGGTTGACTTCTGCGCCACATCGGCATGATCGCCACGCCACCAATATACGGTGGCCGTTTTACTGACTCCTCCTTCAAGAATTTCGTCCCAACCCATCAGTTTACGTCCGTGTTGGTTGAAATATTTCTCCATATACTTCGTAAACCAGGCTTGCAACTCTGTCACATCCTTCAGATTTTTCTCTTTGATGCGTTTCTGGCAATCGGCGCAGTTGTTCCAGCGGTTGCGGTCTACTTCATCTCCTCCAATATGGACGTATTCATAGGGGAAGAGGTCAAAGATTTCTTTGTAGACATTGCGGCAGAATTCCAGGGTGGTCTCTTTTCCCAAGCAGAGGGGGTCGTTGCCGTCGTTGCCGCATGACAGCCAAGGGTAGCACTGTGTGGTGATCCAGTTGTGGCCGGGCATGTCGATTTCAGGAATGATGTCGATGCCTCTGACGGAAGCAAAGTAAAGTACTTCGCGTATATCGTCCTGTGTGTAAAAGCCTCCGTAAAGTGTTTTGCCGTTTTCGGTGCGACAATACTTCTCGGGTATCAATAGGGTGGGGTTGTTCTCGTTCTTGGCACGGTTCATGCACGCCTCATCAATGTCTGCCCGGAACTCCCTCCATGCTCCTTTGCGGGTGAGTTCAGGGTACTGTTTGATTTCTATCCTCCAACCCACGCCGTCGGTGAGGTGCCAATGAAATTTGTTAAACTTATACAGTGCCATGTGGTCCAGAAAACGTTCGGTTTCCTCCACTGAATAGAAGTGGCGCGACGGGTCGAGCATCAGTCCGCGCCAATGATAAGCTGGTTTGTCCTTAATTTCTACAACGGGGACGTTCCACTTCACTCCGCTTACTATGCTGCGCTTTTCGATGGCATCGGGCAGGAGTTGGCGCAGGCTGGCGATACCATTGATAATGCCTCGGTAGCTCGCAGCTTCGATGGTCACATCGTTCTGAGTGACTTTGAGTCGGTAACTTTCGTCTTCCGTCGGGGTGGATTTGCTCAAAATGAGCTTAATCTGCCCCTTATTTCCTTTTTTTACAGGGATATTGTATCCGGTGGCACGCGTCAGAATGCGCTGCAGGTATCCGCCGGCTTTAGAAATGGACGGATGGTTGAAACTGATGGTTTGTTCATCTTGAAGGACGAACTCGCCGCTGCCTTCTATGATTTGAGTGGGGCGTGGAATGATGTTAACTTCGGCGCGCAGATTGCTGCACGAAAGAATGAATGCCGTCAACAGGCATGTTAATAAGGATTTTGTCATGATGGACTGATTATAATGATTGGTGTATGTGTAATTTCGGTTAATGAGCCTCCAGCCAGTTCTTTCCCCAACCTATTTCAGCGATGAGGGGCACCTCAAGTTGGCAGGCTTGTTCCATTTCGTGCTTGACAATCAGTTCAACCTGCTCTTTTTCTTCGGGAATGACACTGAAGTTTAATTCGTCGTGAACCTGGAGAATCATTTTTGACTGTATGCCTTCCTTCTCAAACCGGTTGGCGATGCGTACCATGGCTACCTTAATAATGTCGGCAGCCGAACCTTGGATGGGTGCGTTGATGGCATTGCGCTCAGCATAACCGCGCACAACGGCGTTGCCCGATTGGATGTCGGGAAGGTAGCGCCGGCGGTGGAAGAGTGTTTCGATATAACCTCTGCTCCGTGCTTTTTCAATGCTGTTTTGCATGAACTGTTGCACTCCGGGGAAGGTGATAAAGTAATTTTCAATTAACTCTTTGGCTTCGCTGCGCGAAATACCGATGCGTTGTGCCAGTCCGAAGACTGTGATGCCGTAGATAATGCCAAAGTTGGCCGTTTTGGCCTTTCGGCGTTCGTCGCCACTGATTTCTTCGATGTGCTTATGATATATCTTGGCTGCCGTAGCTGCATGGATGTCGTAACCATGTCTGAAAGCTTCAATCATATGGATGTCGCCGCTCAGATGAGCCATGATGCGCAGTTCGATTTGTGAGTAGTCGGCCGAGAGGAACAGGCTGCCGGGTTCGGGGATGAAGGCTCTTCGTATCTCTTTACCGTCGTCACCGCGTACGGGAATGTTTTGCAGGTTGGGATTGCTCGAACTGAGGCGTCCGGTAGCCGTTACTGCTTGGTTGAAATTGGTGTGAATATGCCCCGTTCGAGGGTTGACCAAGGTGGGAAGGGCATCCACGTAGGTAGTGAGCAGTTTTTTCATGCCGCGATACTTCAGCAGGTTGTCAACGATGGGTGCCGTGTGTCTGATTTCTTCCAAAACCGCTTCTGACGTCACATATTGTCCGCTCTTGGTTTTCTTGGGTTTGGCCAGGAGTTTCATTTCGCCAAACAGCACGTCACCAACCTGCTTCGGCGAAGACAGGTTGAAGGGATGCTGACTGATGCGGAAGACCTCTTGCTCGTATTCTTGCATCCTTTCAGTGAATATCTTCGATGTCTCGCGAAGGCTTTCGCGGTTGATGACCACTCCGTTTGTTTCCATTTTAGCCAGTACGCAGGCCAGAGGCATCTCAACTTCATGGAAGAGAGCCTCCATGCCGTAATGCCGGATCTCTGATTTCAATCTCGGATAGAGGCGTATTGTCATATCGGTCTGTTCGCAGACGAAGTTGACGAGTTCTTCTTCCGGCATCAGGCGCATGTTTCTCTCTTCTCTCCATTTGCTTCCGAAATATGGTTCGAGCGACATGCCTTCATGGTGAAGGTAGATTTGAGAAACATAGTCCAGGTCATGCTTCAGTTCGGGTTGAATGATGTAATGGGCCAGCATCGTGTCGAAGAGAGGTCCCTTCAATTGTATGCCATAGTGCGAGAGGGCCAGTTGAGAGAATTTCAGGTTGTGTCCTACCTTCATGATTTTCTCTGACTCGAATATGTCCCGAAATTTTTCCATCACGCAAGCCGGGCTGCGGTCTCCACCCTCGCAACTCAAGAAAAATGCTTCGCCCGAGCGGGTGGACCAGGCCATAGAGGTGATTTCGGCGTCGATGCCATTCAGTGTGGTGGTGGCAAGGCTGAATGTCGCAAGGCTGTTTGTCAATAATTTTTCGCGCAATTCCTCTATTTTGCTTTCTGTATCAACAATTTCGTACTTCGCACCGGCTAACGATTCCTCTTTGAAATTTTCGTGTAGAATTTCTTTCGGTTCGTCAATGGGATTATCCCCAAACAAATCGAGTTGAATAGGTCCCTGTTTTGGGTTAGCTTCTTTACTCGGAGAAAATTTAGTTGGGGTGGGGGAGTTGGCTTGTTCTGTTGGCTCACCACAGATCTTTTTGATGAGGCTTCTGAATTCTAGTTCTTCAAAAATGCCTCGCAGGGCTTCCTTATTGATTTCTTTTTTGGCAAGACGCTCCATGTCGAGCTCTATAGGTACATCTTTTCTGATCGTGGCCAGGAATTTGGAGAATTCCACCTTTTCGCGGTTGGCAAGAAGCTTTTCTTTGAGCTTGCCTTTGCATTCTTCGATGTGTTCGTATATTCCCTCGATGCTGTTAAATTGTTGTATGAGCTGAGTAGCGGTCTTTTCGCCCACTCCCGGGCATCCCGGAATATTGTCGGCCGTGTCACCCATCAGGCCGAGTATGTCGATTACTTGGGAGGTTTCTCGAATGGAGTATTTTTCCTTGATTTCTGCTTCGCCCAACAAACTGAATCCGCCCGTGCCGGGTTTGAGTTGCAAGGTGGTAGGGCTGACCAGTTGACCGTAGTCCTTGTCGGGCGTCACCATATAGGTTTCGATTCCTTTTTGACCGGCTTGCCACGAAAGAGTACCGATGACGTCGTCAGCTTCAAATCCTTTTACTTCCAAAATAGGGATGTGATAAGCCTCGATGATGTCCTTGATGATGGGTACAGACCTCTTGATGTCTTCGGGGGTAGACTCTCGTTGTGCCTTATATTCCTGAAAAGCCTCGTGTCTGAATGTCGGTCCCGATGGATCGAAGGCTATACCGATATGGGTCGGTTGGTGCTTGTGGAGAATTTCTTCCAGCGTATTGACAAATCCGAATATGGCGGAGGTGTTGAATCCTTTAGAATTGACGCGTGGAGTACGTATTAAAGCGTAGTATGCACGGAATATTAATGCGTAGGCATCGAGTAAGAAGAGTTTTTCCATTGCCTTTCCTTTTTTAGCTGTAAAAATACGCAATTTTGTTGATGAATTGCCCTGCGAATTTGTATTTTTGCGCTCTAAACGAACATTAGTGAATCAGCTGCACCATATTATTCAACCCATCGAATCGGATTTGAACCGGTTCAACCGCTTGTTTGATGAGACATTGACCCATCCGAACAAGCTTTTGAATGTTATTTTTGAACATATTCGTCAGCATCGTGGCAAACAGATGCGTCCCATCCTTCTTTTGTTGGTTGCAAGAGAGTTCGGAGTGCCTACTGAAGCCACCTATCTGTCTGCCGTCATGCTCGAACTGCTCCACAATGCAAGTCTTATACATGATGACATTGTCGATGAGAGTGATGAGCGTCGCGGTCAGGCTGCGGTTCATTCAGAATATGGTAATAATGTAGCAGTTTTGGTGGGCGATTTCCTGTTATCTTCTTCGTTGGAGAAAGCAGCGCAGACCGGTAATCTTCGTATTGTTGAGCACATCTCCCATTTGGGTAAACAGTTGGCTTCAGGCGAAATCATTCAGTTATCCAACACTTACGAGGATGAGTTTTCGGAAGATTCCTACTACGATGTCATTAAATTGAAGACGGCAGCCTTGTTTTCTTCAGCCGCTGAGGTGGGCGCCTTGTCGGTAGCCGCTTCTGAGAAGCAAGTGGCCTTAATGACCCGTTTCGGAAGCCTTTTAGGTATGTGTTTTCAGATTAAAGACGATATATTCGATTATTTTGACAATCCTCAGATTGGCAAGCCGACTGGTAATGATATGTCTGAGGGCAAATTGACGCTTCCTGTTCTCTATGTATTGAGAACCAAAGCCAACGATCGGATCAAAAATTTGGCTCGCAGGGTTCGTGCCGGTTTGGCAACGACAGAAGAAATAGCCGAATTGGTTCAATTTACCATCGACAATGGAGGTGTTGATTATGCTCAAGAGGTGATGCAAAAGTATGCAGACGTTGCCGTGGCCATTTTAGACCGGTTTAAGAATGAGGAGATCAAACAATCGCTATTGTCATATATTAAATTCGTTTCAGAAAGAACGATTTAATTAGGTTTATGTACCATTCTTTCATTCCTTTCACCTGATTTTTTTCTCGAAGTCGTTTAATGCGGCTTGATATTGTGTAGCCGTTAGTCTTCCCGTATCTTTGCATGCGCGCAAAATGCCTTCCTTTCTCAAGGTAGCGGTTTTGCATGCTGGCAAAGTGCCTCCTTTTTCCAATTTAGTGGTTTTGCTATGCTGGCAAAGTGGCTCATTTTTCCAATTTAGTGGTTTTGCTATGCTGGCAAAGTGGCTC
>CALZOH010000137.1 GCA_945827465.1 uncultured Prevotellaceae bacterium | reverse complement strand
GAATCGGGTAAGGGACACTATTCACTCGATTGTATCTTAAATGAAAGAGCCGTGGCTTTTCTGCCGCCTCATTGCTTATTGTTCGGGTTGTCGGTATTGTCCCTCCACCTTGAGCGGTTCCACGTGGAGAATGATGTGGGTGTTATGACCGAAGTGCCGGCGCAGTTTGTGCTCAATGTTACTGGCGTGTTGATGGCTCTCAAATAATGAGATGTTTCCGGGCATTCTGAGGTGCATCTCAATGGCGATGTAGCTGCCGATGCGTCGTGTGCAGAGGTGATGGATTTCGCTCACCTGCGGTTCTTCTTCGGCCAATCGGGTGATTTCGGATTCGATTTCGTCGGGCAGGCTTTCTTCGAGCAAATCTCCGCCGGAGCGTCGGAGCAGGCTATAGGCTGCACGAATGATGAAGAGGCTGACTATCGTTGCTGCAATCGGATCAAGCACCGCCCATTTCGGTCCTAACAGGATGGCGCCACCAATGCCCAAAGCCGTGCCGATGGACGAAAGGGCATCGCTGCGATGATGCCAGGCGTTGGCGACTACGGCAGGTGAGCCTGTTGCCGTTCCGACGCGTCGGGTAGCCCGGAAGATCCATTCTTTCAGGACAATGCTGATGAGGGCTGCCCACAGTGCCAGCCATCCCGGTTGTTGCAACGGTTGGCCTTGCCAGGCACGGAAGATTTTCTCCATGCCTTCATAACAGAGCATGAAACCGACCGCCAATAGGGCCAGGCCGATGAATGCCGTTGCCAGGGTTTCATATTTGCCGTGTCCGAAGTCGTGGTCCTTGTCTTGCGGCTTGTTACTCAAACGGACGAAGATAATGACAATGATGTCGGTGGCAAAATCAGAGAGTGAGTGAATGGCATCGGCCAACATGGCTGCCGAACCGCTCAGGATGCCGGCAATGAACTTAAACGTGAGTAATAAGGCGTTGACAATGCTGCCGAGCAGGGTGATGCGGTAGATGCTTTTTTCGCGTTCGGTAGTGTTCATGAGGTGGAGAATAGAAAGGGCTTTATGTCAGTTTCTCGTTATCTGACCATTTGCAGTAAGGATAATGTATTAATGAGGCATTGTAGTAGCGCGAGAGGCCGGTAACTTCTTTTCCTACGAAGGGCGGAAGCTCGAATGTCTCGTCTTTGCGCTCTACTTCAATCTCAGCTACGATGAGACCTTCGTTGTCGCCAAGAAATTCATCGATTTCCCAAATGTGGTTTCCGAAAGGAACGAGGTAGCGGCGTTTCTTGATGACGCCCGGTTCGCAAAGTTTCAGTAATTGCTGTCCTTCGTCGAGGGTAATCTCTTTTTCAAATTCATATCGTTCAAGCCCGTCTGACGAAGTGGGGCCTTTCACTGTAATCCACGCCTTGTCGTTGCTGAGGCGGACGCGCACACAGCGTTCGACATTTGAACAGAGGTAGCCTTGTGCCATCAGCGTGACGTTGGTCGACAGCGATTGATAGTCGCCTTTCACTAAGAACTTGTGTTCAATTTCAGACTGCATGAGGGAGGAATATAATGGTGTGAGAAGGAAAAAGGCGAGAGAGGTTGGCTTGTTGTCAGAACCTTTCCCGCCTTTATCAGCTTTGTGTGGTCTTTAGGATGCAACCACTGAATAGATGACGAGCAGAACAATCATCAGGACAATAAGACCGATGAAGATGCCGTTTACTATCTTTTTTGCTTTCTTTTCAGCTTGCAACTCACGTTGTTGGTTGCGGATTTTACTTTTCTTACTCATAGTATATTATGTTAATGTGAGCTATATTTATGACGCCTGTTCCTTTTCGGCAAATTCCATGAGGTAGGCTTTGATGAATCCGTCTAAGTTACCGTCCATCACACCGCCGACATCACTGGTCTGGTAGCCGGTACGATGGTCTTTTACGCGACGGTCATCGAATACGTAACTTCTGATTTGACTGCCCCATTCGATTTTCTTTTTGCCGGCTTCGATTTTAGCTTGCGCTGCTCTGCGGCGTTTCAGTTCGCGGTCGTAGAGTTGGCTGCGCAGCAGTCGCATGGCGTTTTCGCGGTTTTCGAGCTGTTTGCGACTTTCCGTATTTTCAATGAGGATTTCTTCCGTTTCGCCGGTGTCGGGATCGGTGAATTGATATCTGAGTCGAACTCCGGTTTCTACCTTATTGACGTTTTGTCCGCCGGCTCCGCCTGAACGGAACAAGTCCCAGGAGATTTTTGACGGGTCAACTTCCACTTCAATGGTGTCGTCTACCAAGGGGGTGACAAAGACGCTGGCAAATGACGTCATTCGCTTGCCTTGGGCGTTAAAGGGTGAGACGCGAACCAGTCGGTGTACGCCGTTCTCGCTTTTGAGATAGCCGTAAGCGTCGTCGCCTTCTATTTCAATGGTTACGGTTTTGATACCGGCTTCGTCGCCGTCCTGCAAATTGCTGATGCGGGTCTTGTAGCCGTGGCTTTCGGCATAACGCAGATACATGCGCATCAGCATGGAGGCCCAGTCTTGGCTTTCGGTACCGCCGGCGCCCGAGTTGATCTTTAAGACGCAGTCCATGGAGTCTTCTTCTTCGCGCAGCATGTTGCGAAGTTCGAGGGCTTCGAGAAAATCCTGGGCTTTAGTGTAGTTTTCGTCGACTTCTTCTTCGGTAATCATTTCTGACTTGTAGAAGTCGAAGGCTAATGCCACTTCGTCGACGAGCGTCTTCAGCTCGTGGTAGTTGTCAATCCATTTGCGGAGTCCTTTTACCACCTTCATTTGCTCTTCGGCAGCTTTCGGATCGTCCCAAAATCCGGGGGCTTGCGTACGAAGTTCCTCTTCTTCCACTTCGACTTGTTTGCGTTCGATGTCAAGGTAGCGGTAGAGGGCTTCGGTTCTATCTTGTAGGTCTTTTAATTGTTCGGCTGTTATCATGGGTTTGTTTTCTGGCCTCAAAATTACAAAAAAATAGGGCAATGGGGAGAATCTTCGGCATTTTGTTATGATTCCTGGTACATGCTTTCAATTTCTTCGCTGTAATGCTCGAAAATTACTTTACGCCGCATCTTGAGCGTGCTGGTGATTTCGTTTCTTTCCATGCTGAATGGCTGGGGCAGGAGGCAGAACTTCTTGACTTGTTCGTAGTAGGCCAGATCTTGTTGCAGGGTGTTGATGCGTTCGCTGAGGTAGCGGTGAATTTGTGGATTGTTGCAGAGTTCCTCCAGCGATTCGTGGGCGATGCCTTGTTGCTTGGCGTATTCCTGCAGCAAGGTGTAGGAGGGTACAATCAAGGCTGAAACGTATTTGTGTCGGTCGGCAATGACTACAATCTGGTCGATGAAGCGGTCCACGATGAGTTTCGACTCAATTTGTTGTGGAGCGATGTATTTTCCGTTGGACGTTTTATAAAGGTCTTTGATTCGGTCGGTCAGGAAGAGTTCTCCATTTTTAATGTAACCGGCGTCACCGGTGTGAAACCAGCCTTCGTCGTCGATGACTTCGTGTGTTTCCTTGGGTTTGCGGTAATACTCTTTGAAGATGGTGTCGCCCTTGAGCAGGATTTCGTCGTTCTCACCGATTTTGGCGGTGACGCCTTCCAGGACGCGTCCTACGGAACCGATGGTGAAGGGCTGTCCGATTCGGCCGCACGCGACGGTGGCCGTCGACTCGGTCAGTCCATAGCCCGTTATCATTTGGATGCCGCAGATGTGTACGAAGGCTTCTACCTCCTTCGAGATGGCGGCGCCGGCTGTGGGGAAGAAGTTGGCGCGTTCCAATCCTAAGTTTTTCTTGAGCACATCAATGATGGTGCTTTCCAGAAATTTGTATTCGAGGCTCAGCCACATGGGCGGCTTGCGTCCTTTGCTGAGGTAGTCTATCTGGTAGATTCGGCCGATGGTCATTGCCTTGCGGAAGAGTTTCCGCTTGAGGCCGCTCAGATGGTTGGCTTTTTCGAGCACTCCTTCATATACTTTCTCCCAAAAACGCGGTACGGCGCTCATGCACGTGGGGTGAACTTCCTTCAGCGATTGGAGAATATCGGTGGGGCGCAAGTTGATGGCTTGCTGACAGCCTTCGGAGAGTCCTAAATATGCCCAGCCGCGCTCGAATACGTGGGTGAAGGGCAGAAAATTGAGGAAGATGTCGTTTTCAGACAGGGGCAACGCCTTGTCGTTCTCGCGCATGGCAGTCTGATACATTTTATGGGTGAGCACTACTCCTTTGCTCACGCCGGTGGTACCGCTGGTGTAAAGAATGTTGGCGATGTCTTCCGGGCGGGCCAGGGCGGTTCGTCGGTTCACTTCTTCCTGATGATTTCGTTGAATGCCCAATTTCAGGAAGTCGTCGAAGTAAATTGAAAAACGGTCGGTGGGATGTCTTACCACGTTTCGGTCGAAGATGACCAGATGTTCCAACGTGCTCGACAGGGGGAAAATGGGGATGATCGTGTCGTATTGCTGCTGCTCGCCTACAAAGATGAGGCGGATTTCAGCGTCGTCGACCATGTATTTAATCTGAGAAGGGCTGCTGTTGGGGAAAAAGGGAATGGTGACGGCTCGAATGCCGTAGGCTCCGAAGTCCACATAGAAGTCTTCGGGCATATTTTGCGAAAAGACGGCAATGTTTTCTTGGACTCTGATTCCTAATTCGACGAGTGCGTTAGACACGGTGGTTACTTTCTCCGAAAAGGTATTCCATGAAATGGGAATCCATTTGTTGCAAGAATAGTCGCGGTAGCTCAAGGCTGTTTTTTCGCCATATTTCTTGGCTTGTTCGTGGATGAGGCGTGAAAAGGGACAAAGCGTGATCATAATAATTTGTCATTGTTGTGAACGCAAAAGTAAGAAAAGAAAATGGATTTTACTTCTTTTTAGATGCTTTCTTCCCGGCTGCGCGTGTGACGGCCCGTTTGCTCCCGGGCTTCTCAGCTTGCTGCGCAGGCTGTCAACTGAAGTTTGAAATTGAATAAGTCGGCAGCGCGATTCTGTCAAAATGAGGTGTTTTTCACTCCCGGATTTCACAAAATGCTACTCGCTTCGTGTTAAATCTGTCAGATTGTTGTAATTTTGCGCCGATTAATAAAACAACGTTATTCAGTTTGTCCAATGTTTCATTATCTATAAGCAGTTAGATATAATTAGAAAATGTTTTTCAGAGGGTGCGCCGCGAGGCGTACCTTTTGTGTTGTGAGGGGCGGTGGATCGGTGCGAGGCTGCCCGGGGGCGGGCGGCCCTGCTGCGGACCGGATGGCGGGTCGTTTCGGTCGTGCCGGTTAGGCCCGCAGGGGGGTGCGTTAGATAAAATAGGAGCAACCCCGACGCGAATCCGCTTGAAAGTAGTAATTTTGCACTCGGTTTAGGCCGTTTACGCGCAATTAGCATAATGACAATTATCAAAAAAATAGATTCGTATGTCCTCAAAAAGTTCCTGCTGCTTTTTGTGGCTTCTTTTTTTGTGTGTCTTTTCGTGCTGATTATGCAGTTCCTTTGGCGTAATGTCGATGATTTGATCGGCAAGGGTTTGTCGGTGGAGATTTTGGCCAAATTTTTCTGGTATGCCAGCATCACGCTGGTGCCGATGGCTCTGCCGCTGTCCATTCTGCTGGCTTCGCTCATTTCTTTCGGAAATATGGGCGAGCAGCTGGAACTGACGGCCATGAAGGCGGCCGGCATTCCGTTGAGGCGCATCATGGTGCCCATCGGCATTTTCAGCGTGCTGCTTACGGGTGTTTCGTTTGTCTTTCAGAATAACATCTCGCCGAATGCCCAGAAGGAGTTGGCGCGAATGATTGTGACGATGAAGGAGACGAGCCCGGCTATCGAGATTCCCGAAGGCATGTTTTATAGCGGCATCCCCAATGTCAACATCTATGTGGATCACAAGAATGCCAAGACGGGCATGCTCTATAAGGTGATTATCTACAAGATGGACCAGGGCTTTCAGAATGCGCAGATTGTGGTGGCCGATTCGGCCCGCCTGGAGACGACGGCCGACAAGCACTTCCTGCGTCTGGAGATTTTCGACGGAGAGCAGTTTGAAAATCTGCGTGCCCAGTCAACCGCACTCCTGCAGCGCACCCAGGTGCCTTACGACCGCGAGACGTTCCACGCCAAGACGCTGCTGATTAATTTCGACTCTGACTTCGACCTGCTCGACGCGGATATGTTTTCGGGAATGGCCAAGGTGAAGAATCTGACCGAACTTTCGCGGGGCGCCGATTCCATCCTTCGCGTGTGCGACAGCATCGGCAAGACGTTCTATATTTCGCACCAGGCCCGCTATTTGGGCTACGGTTTGCTGAAGGCTCAGGATTCGGCTCGTGCCGAGCGGCAGGCCGGCCGCTCGTCGCTGCGTCCCGATACGCTCCTGGCGCGTCTTTCGCAGGAACGCAGGGTCAGCGTGGTGGAGGAGATGCAGACAACGTTGAAGAATGCCATTACAGACCTGCAATTCGACAAGAACATCACGCGGGATGGCTATAAGAACGTCCGGAAGCATCTGATTCAATGGCACCAGAAGTTTGCCCTGTCGCTTTCGTGCATTATCTTCTTCTTCATCGGGACGCCCTTGGGCGCCATCATCCGCAAGGGCGGACTGGGTCTGCCCACCGTGGTGTCGGTGATTATCTTCATCATCTATTACGTCATCGATACTTCGGGCATGAAACTGGCGCGCGACGGGGCGGTGAGCGTGATTTACGGCATGTGGATCAGTACCATGGTGCTGGCGCCCTTGGGGGCTTTTCTGACGTATAAAGCCAACAACGACTCGGTGGTTTTCAACCTCGATGCCTATATGGGCTACATCCGGCGCTTCCTGGGCATCCGTACGGGCCGCTTCATTATCAAGAAGGACGTCATCATCCAGGCGCCCGACTACCCGGCCGAGTTGGAGCGCCTCGACGAACTTACGCAGCATTGCCGCCGGTACGTGGAGGCCAAGCGCCTGCCTTATGCTCCCAGCTACGTGCGCCTGTTCTTCAAACAGAATCGGAATGACGACCTGCATGCCCTGAAGGACGAAATCGAGGCTCTCGTGGAGCGCCTGTCGAACAGTACGGATGCGCGCGTGCTCGATGCCTTGAACAAATATCCCGAGATTCACATCACGGCCAATACTTCGTTCAGCCGCCGCTGGCTCAACCTGACTTGCGGCATCCTGCTGCCCCTCGGCCTCGTCTTCTGGTTTAGAATCTGGCGTTTCCGCATCCGCCTGTTCCGCGACCTGAAAGTGGTGGAGAAACAGAACGAGCGTTTGCAGGGTTTTATTCAGAAAATTATTTTGAAACAAGACAATCAAGAATAGACTATCAATATGGATACATTTAAACTCAGCCCCATAGAAGCCGCGCTTGAGGACTTCAAGAAAGGAGAGTTCGTCATCGTGGTGGACGATGAAGACCGTGAAAACGAAGGCGACTTAATCATTGCCGCTGAAATGATCACTCCCGAGAAGGTCAACTTTATGCTCAAGCATGCCCGCGGCGTGCTTTGTGCACCGATTACCATCAGTCGCTGCAAAGAACTAAATCTGCCTCACCAGGTATCCAACAATACCTCCATGCTGGGTACGCCCTTCACCGTGACCATCGACAAGCTCGAAGGATGCACGACGGGTGTCTCGGCCCACGACCGCGCCGCTACCATCCGGGCCTTGGCCGATCCGGCTTCCACGCCCGAGACTTTCGGCCGGCCGGGACACATCAACCCGCTCTATGCCCAGGACAACGGCGTGCTTCGCCGGAGCGGACACACGGAGGCCGGTGTGGACCTCTGTAAGTTGTCGGGACTTTATCCCGCTGCCGCTCTGATGGAAATCATGAACGACGACGGCTCGATGGCGCGCATGCCCGAGCTGCAGGAGATGGCCCGCCGCTATGGTATCAAAATCATCAGCATCAAAGACCTCATCGCTTACCGCCTGCAGACCGAAACGCTCATCGAAGTGGGCGACTGCGTCGATATGCCCACCGAACACGGGCATTTCAAGCTCATCCCCTTCCGCCAGAAGAGCAACGGCCTGGAACACGTGGCCCTCATCAAGGGCGAGTGGACTCCTGACGAGCCCGTGCTGGTGCGCGTGCATTCGTCGTGTATGACGGGCGACATCTTCGGCAGCATGCGCTGTGATTGCGGCGAACAGCTGCACAAGGCTATGGAGATGATCGACCGCGCCGGGAAGGGAGCCATTGTCTATCTCCAGCAAGAGGGGAGGGGCATCGGACTGATGGCCAAGATAGCTGCTTACAAACTGCAGGAAGAAGGCTACGATACGGTTGACGCCAACATCCACCTCGGTTACGATGCCGACGAGCGCGACTACGGCGTGGGGGCGCAGATTCTGCGCGAAATCGGGGTGCGCAAGATGCGTCTGCTCACCAACAACCCCGTCAAGCGGGCCGGCCTCGAGGGCTTCGGCTTGGAAGTGGTCGAGAACGTGCCTATCGAAATCACGCCTAACCCTTTTAACGAGCGTTACCTCCATACCAAGAAGGAGCGCATGGGTCATAACCTTCATTTTTCCAAATAGCCGGGCGGGGCGCAGCTCTATGCTGCCGCTCACTGCTCGCTCCGAATCGGTCGTTAGCGCCTGCCGCGTCTAACGGCCGATTTTCTTTTCGCCGGTGCCGGCCGCCGCTTCAGAGCGTTCGCCCCCTCGCGGTGGTGCCTTCCCTCGTCGCCGCACCTCTCCCCGCCCGGTCGTTTTCACTTCCCAAAAGTGTAGAAGTACCCTTCATTTTTTGTAGGTAATTTCTACACCGAGTCAAAGCCCTTTCAGTTTTTGTAGGCAATTTCTACACCGA
>CALZOH010000136.1 GCA_945827465.1 uncultured Prevotellaceae bacterium | reverse complement strand
CGCAACCGCGATAACGAAATTGTCACTTGCGCAAACCCTCATCGCAACCGCGATAACGAAATTGTCACTCCGACACCGGTGCTTCGGCAAACGCGATAGAACTTTGTGTACTAAGAAGAGTTCTTCATCTCACTTGCGATGGAAGGATTGCGGGCGGAACAAGGGGTTGGTAACATATGTGATGAAGCACTACGCACTCTGTATAGGACTAAATTTCATGTCCGATACACCCACAAACAGGCCTGCAAAGACGATAACGAATGTGATAACAGATCAAATTTGGGCCGGCAAGACCTGTTTGCAGAATGTATTAGCAACAATTTTGGTTCAACATACTCACAGCATGTTTCATTTGTGATGTTTCTGACCGAATTCTTCTCCCTCTGCAAAAAATAATGGGCAAAACGACCGGAGTTTGGAATATAATCCGTAATTTTGTGACTCTTGTCATCCGGCATGTGATGACAACGATTGCATCTGCATAATCTATTGACTCATTAAAAGAAATATTTGAATGAAAAGAATTTTTTCTACACTCGCGTTCTTTAGCGTGGCAGTGTTGTGCGTTTTGGCCAAAAGCTATAGCGTAACGTCGCCCGACGGTAAATTAGTGGCTACCATTGACGACAGCAATGGTTTAACTTATTCAGTGGCTTATGCCGGTCAGACCCTGATAGCTCCCTCGGCCATCTCGATGACCATCGACAACGGTAAAACCATTACCATCGGCACGAAGGTGAAGGCCGGCAAGGTGCAGAAGCACGAAGGCACCATCAAAGCTGTGGTTTATAAGAAGAGCGAAGTACAGGACAACTACAACTCACTGACGTTCCAACTCAACGACCGTTTCTCATTGGTGTTCCGCGCCTACGATGAAGGTGTGGCCTATCGCTTTGTAGCCGCCCAGAAGGCCGACTTCATTGTCAACGCCGAGCAGGTGAACTTCAACTTTGCCAAAGATTGGAACGTGTATATTCCTTATGTAAATGCCAAGGGTACCATCGAGCAGCAGTTTGCCAACTCCAGCGAGAATACTTACGCTCATATTCCGGTGTCGCAAACTGATCCCAAGCATCTCTCATTCATGCCTTTCATCGTAGAGGCCGACAATGGGGTGAAGATGGTGATCACCGAGAGTGCTCTGGAGAACTATCCCGGCATGTACGTGCTCAATAACGGCGGTCACAGCCTGAAAGGCATCATGCCCAATTATCCCAAGGAGATTAAACAAGGTGGTCACAACAATCTGCAATTGAAGGTTCTTTCGCGCGAAAACTACATCGCCAAGGCCAAGGCTGCCCAGGAATTCCCCTGGCGCATTATTGCCGTGGCTGCTCACGAAAAGGATATTCTGACTAACGACATGGTGTATCGCTTGGGTAGTCCGTCGCGCGTGGCCGACACCCATTGGATCAAGCCCGGTAAGGTGGCTTGGGACTGGTGGAACAACTGGGGACTCTATAACGTGCCCTTCAAGGCCGGTATCGACAACCGCACCTATAAGTATTACATTGACTTTGCCTCGAAGCAAGGCATTGAATACGTCATCTTAGACGAAGGTTGGGCCGTCAACCTGAAGGCCGACCTCTTCCAGGTGATTCCTGAAATCAACATCAAGGAATTGGTGGACTACGGACGCGAAAGAAACGTGGGCATCATTCTGTGGGCCGGCTACTACGCCTTCGACCGCGAGATGGAGCGCGTGTGCAAGACCTACTCTGAAATGGGTGTGAAGGGATTCAAGGTGGATTTCATCGACCGCGATGACCAGTTGGCCCTTGACTTCATGTATCGCACGGCCGAAATGGCTGCCAAATACAAACTGATGATCGACTTCCACGGAGTGTGCAAGCCCGCCGGACTCAACCGTACCTATCCCAACGTTATCAACTTTGAGGGCGTAGCCGGATTGGAGCAGAACAAGTGGTCGACGATGGAACAATATGACCAGGTACCGACCGATGTCTTGCTGCCCTTCACCCGTATGTTTGCCGGACAGATGGACTACACTCAGGGAGCTATGCTCAATGGAACACGTAGCACTTACCGTCCCAACAACAGCGAACCGATGAGTCAGGGTACACGCACCCGTCAGTTGGCACAGTATGCCATCTTCTTCTCGCCGCTCAACATGCTCTGCGACTCGCCCACCCATTATGAAGAGAATCCCGATTGTACGGAATTCATTGCCAAATTCCCCGTAGTGTGGGACGAAACAGTGCCCCTGAACTGCGAACTCGGCAAATACGTGGCAGTAGCCCGTCGCAGTGGTAACCAATGGTATATAGGCGCCATCAACGACTGGACGGCTATCGACTTAACGCTCGATTTGAGTCCCTTGAAGATTGCCGGCCGCGCCGCCAAGGTGGTGAAGGACGGACCGAGTGCCGCCAAGATTGCTGCAGACCATTTGCACGAACGCATTGTGATTCCTTCTGACGGAAAAATCAAGGTTCACCTTGCACCCGGTGGAGGATTCGTCTTGCAGACACTTTAAAGTTTATACATGATTGATAATTAAATAAATTTTGGTGAGGTCCTCCGAGTATTTGGAGGACTTCTTTACTTCAAACATGTAGAGAAATGAAGCAGCAAAACAGATGGAGAACCCTCTTGAAGGTCCTGATGACGGCATGCCTCGTGGTCACCACGTCGCAGGCCAAGGTCTATGAAACCCAATCGCCCAATGGCAAGCTGTGCCTGTCGGTCGATGACAGCGACGGAAAGTTGCAGGTGTCGCTCCGACACGGCGATGAGGTGTTACTGAAGCCTTCGACCATCGCCTTAGAACTCTCTGACGGGAAAGTATGGGGGCGCAACGCCCGACTACTGCGTCAGCAACGCAAAAGTCAGCGCGAAACGGTGAAGGCACTCTTCTATGGAAAAGAAAAAGTAGAGAACAACTACAACGAACTGACGTTGACCTTTCGCGAAGGGTTCAGTCTGCAGTTGCGGGCCTTCGACCAAGGAGCGGCCTACCGCTTCGTCTCGCTCTCGAACGAAGAGCTGAAGGTGGTGAACGAACAGGCCGACTTCAGTTTTCCCGACGGTGCCACCGCCTATTTCCCTTACGTGCGTCAGGAAGGCACTTCGCTCGAAGAACAACTCATCAATACCTTTGAAAATACCTATACCCACACCGAAGTGGCCCGTTCCGACGAGGCGAAGCTCGCCTTTCTGCCCGTGCTGATAGAGCCCACCGGCCATTTCAAGGTTGGCATCACCGAAGCCAACGTCAGACATTACCCCAACATGTTGCTCCATCGCGAGAAAAACAGCACGGCGCTCTCCACCTATTTTGCCCGTTACCCCGTCAAGGAAGAACAAGGGGGCTACGACAACCTTCAGCTCTTGGTGAAAGAGCGTGGCGACTTCATCGCCCTGTGTCCTGCCAAGATGCAATTTCCCTGGCGCGTGATGTGTGTAGGCGAAACCGACACGGACCTCTTGGTCAACGACCTGGTTTACTGCCTGGCCGAGCCGTGCCAACTCGAAAACACCGACTGGATTAAGCCCGGTAAGGTGGCATGGGACTGGTGGAACAACTGGGGAGTGTATAATGTGCCCTTCAAAGCCGGCATCAACACCGAGACGTACCTTTATTTCATCGATTTTGCCGCTCGTTACGGTATTGAATACGTCGTGCTCGACGACGGATGGTCCGTGCGTGGGCCGGCCGACCTTCTGAAGGTAGTAGACGAGATTGACCTCAAGGCCATCATCGACTATGCCAACAGTAAAAACGTAGGCATCATCCTGTGGGCAGGCAGTTATGCCCTGGACCGCGACCTTGAAAACGTCTGCAAAACGTATGCTGCGATGGGAGCAAAGGGTTTCAAGGTCGACGTCATCAATCGCGACGACCAGAAAGCCGTCGACTATCATTACCGCGTGGCCGAAATGGCGGCGAAATACGGGCTCGTGGTCGACTTCCATGGCACATTTAAGCCCTCAGGATTGAATCGCATGTTTCCGAACGTGCTCAACTTCGAGGGTGTTTGCGGCATGGAATTTAATAAGTGGTCGAAGTTGGAAGAATATGACCAGATGAACGGCGACGTCACCATTCCCTTTGTCAGAATGCTGGCCGGTCCGATGGACTACACCCAGGGCGCCATGCTCAATGGAACCCGTTCGTCTTACCGCTCATCAGGGACCGAACCCATGAGCCAGGGCACGCGTACCCATCAGTTGGCCCTTTACACCGTGTTGATGTCGCCGCTGAGCATGCTGTGTGACAGTCCTACGCATTACGATCAGAATGAAGCCTGCACGCGATTCATCTCCCACGTGCCCACTTGTTGGGACGAAACCGTACCCTTGTGCGGAAAAGTGGGTGAATATGTAGCCGTGGCCCGTCGCAAGGGCTCGCAATGGTATGTGGGCGCATTGACCAACTGGACGCCTCGCGAGATAGAGCTCGACTTGAGCGTGATTGGTGCAGGCGGACATAAGGCTGAGGTGTTCCGCGACGGTCCGAACGCTGAAAAAATAGCTCAGGACTACGAACATCTGACCATCGACATTCCGGCCGACGGAAAGCTGCGGGTCAAAATGGCTCCCGGCGGTGGTTTTACGCTGAAATTCTGAAGATAGCAGCGGTTGGCACACCTCGAATAATCCCCGACGGCAAGAGCAGGTATCGCTAATTTTACGTAACTTTGCGACTTCGAGGAGCCGACAACCGACTGACTCCTCATAACCGTAACATAAAAGATGAAAATAACTGATTTGATTCAGGGCAAGGACACCACTTTTTCCTTTGAAGTGTTACCACCCAAGAAGGGAGAAGGCATCGAGGGACTCGAACAAACCGTGGAAACCCTCATGGAATACTCGCCCGCCTATATCAACATAACGACCCACCACAGCGAGCCCGTCTATACCCCCCGGGCAGACGGACTGATGCAAATGGAGATGGTGAGACGTCGGCCCGGAACGGTGGCAGTGGCCGCTGCCCTGCAGTATAAATACAATATTCCCGTGGTGCCCCACATCCTCTGTCAGGGCTTTACCAAGGAAGAAACCGAGTACGTATTGCTTGACCTTCAGTTTCTGAAGATTCAGAACCTCTTGCTGCTGCGCGGCGACAGGACCACAACGGGCAGCAATGCCGTCACTTCGCACGAACATACCACCGATTTGCAGCAACAAGTCAACCGCTTCAACGAAGGATACTTTATGAACGGTTCACCGATACCTTCTCCCGGCAGCCGGTTCAGTTATGGCGTGGCCTGTTACCCTGAGAAGCACGACGAATCGCCCAATTTGGCTTCAGATATTGCCTGGTTGCAGCGCAAGGTGGAATTAGGCGCCGATTATGCCGTGACGCAGATGTTCTTCGACAACCGGAAATATTATGACTTTGTAGAGAAAGTGCGCGGTTTAGGCATCCAGATCCCCATCATTCCGGGTATCAAGCCCATCACCAACCAAAAACAATTGGTGAGCATTCCGCGCAGCTTCCATTGCGACCTTCCGGAGGAACTCACCAACCGCATGATGGCCGCCAAGACCAAAGAAGAACAGTTTGAAGTAGGCGTAGATTGGGCCGTGGGTCAATGTCGTGACCTGATCAATCACGGTGTGCCCGGTCTGCACTTCTACACCACCAGTCAGGCCAAGAGTGTAGCCGCAGTAGCTGAAAAAGTATTTTGATGGTCCATGCTGTTTAAGGAAGTTATCGGTCAGTCCATTGTCAAAAACCGCCTGATTCGCCAGTACCGCGAAGGGCGCGGTCCGCATGCCCTTTTGCTGAGCGGTCCCGAAGGTTGTGGCAAATTGGCCATGGCATGGTCGTTGGCCGATTACCTCTTGTGTCGTCAACCCGGTGACGAAGACGCCTGCGGCGTTTGTCCGGCTTGTCGTCGGGTGAAAAAATTAGGTCATCCCGACCTGCACTTCTCCTTCCCCGTCATCCGAAAGAGTGAGTCGACCACGTGTAACGACTATCTGGAAGAGTGGAGCCGCATGTTGCAGCAGGGAGCCTACTTCGGTTTGTCGGACTGGATAGACCAAATCAGTTCGGAAGCCAAATCGCCCATCATTCCCGACGCTGAAGGCGACAACATCCTCAACCAAATGATGGTCACCTCGTACGAAGGAGGCTATAAGGTATTGGTGATGTGGCTGCCGGAGCGCATGACGTCGAGCGCGGCCAACAACCTGCTGAAGTTTCTGGAGGAACCCACGCCCAAGACTGTGGCCATACTCGTGTCGGACCATCCCGACCAGATTCTTCCTACCATCCTGAGCCGCACACAGCAGGTCGAAATGTTTCGCTTGTCTGACGCAGAGGTGGCAGAAGCCCTTGAAAGCCGCAACGGACTCGACGCTTCGACGGCACGACAGGTGGCCCGCATTGCCGGAGGCAGTTATCTGGCCGCATTGAGATATATTCAGATTGACAATGCCACAGATGAGTTCTTTGAACAGTTTGTTGCACTCATGCGAATGGCCTATGCGCGCGACGTGATGGGCCTGCAGCGCTGGACCGACAAAATATCGGCCTGGAACCGCGAACGCCAGAAAATGTTTTTGGGTTATGCCCAGAATATGATACGTGAAAATTTTGTCTACAACTTCCGTCGCCCCGAGCTCAACTATATGAACGATCGCGAAGCTGCCTTTGCTTTGAAGTTCGCCAAGTTTATCAACGAGCGAAATGTGGTAGGTTTCATGGAAGAATTGGGACACGTGCAAAAAGATATCGAGCAAAATGTAAACGCCCGCACAGTGTTTTTCGATGCGGCCCTTCGCATCACCATTCTGCTCAGGAAATAAAACAACTACAACCGAAAAGTATGGATGAATTTCTTTTAAATAGCAACCAGCGTGGATTAAGTGCCCGCGGATGCGGACGTCAGGATAAGCAACTCAACAGTTACAACTGGTTGGCCGACATACCCGGAGTGGACGCTCTGACCGATTTGGTGGAGGTGCAGTTTAAAAATACACGCAAGGATTATTATATCAACAGTAACCACCTGCCGCTGCAGAAGGGCGATATAGTTGCTGTGGAGTCAGTACCGGGTCACGACATCGGAGTGGTAACCATGACCGGTCCGCTCGTGAAGTTACAGATGAAGAAGATTCGTCTCAAGGCCGATACAGGCACTCGCCGCGTATATCGATTGGCTCGCGAATTGGATATGCAGAAGTACGAAGAAGCCAAGGCACGCGAACACTCCACGATGATTCGCTCGCGCCAAATTGCCAAGGAACTTCAACTCGAGATGAAAATCGGCGACGTGGAGTATCAAGGCGATGGCAACAAGGCCATTTTCTATTACATCGCCGACCAGCGCGTCGACTTCAGAAAACTCATCAAGGTATTGGCCGAGGAATTCAAGGTAAGAATCGAGATGAAGCAAATCGGTGCCCGCCAAGAGGCCGGTCGCATTGGTGGAATCGGTCCCTGCGGTCGCGAATTGTGTTGCGCCACGTGGATGAAAAACTTCGTGACCGTGTCGATCAACTCCGCCCGCTGTCAAGACGTTTCGCTCAATCCGCAGAAACTCGCCGGGCAGTGTGCCAAGCTGAAATGCTGCTTGAATTATGAAATCAGCGTCTACACAGAGGCTGCGGCCAAGATGCCACCCTCTGATACCGTGATCGAAACTCAAAAGGGCGTCTATTATCTGGTCAAGACCGACGTCTTGGCAGGTACGCTCGGCTTTTCAACCGATAAACACTTGGTAGAAAACTATACCATCGTTCCCATTGAGCGTGTTTTCGACATTATCAGGATGAACCAGAACGGTGAGAAGCCCGCCGACTTAAATTCGGAAGATATCAGTGCGTTGGACAATGGAAAAATGGACCTTGCCACGCAGGAAAGCTTGACCCGCTTTGACAAACGTAAGCGCAAGAAGAAGCGCAAAAAAGGCGGCGCTGCTCCCAGTGGCGAAGAATCGGCGCCCGAACAAGCCTTGGAAGGCGGCAATCAGGCCGAAGCAACCGATGAGGGAGGCAGCAATGCTGACAATCGTCAGGGCAATCCTCGACGCGACCGCAACCGCAATCGCAGAAGGCCCGGTGGCAATGACTCGCGTCAGGAACAGACATCTTCTGCCGACGAGGGAGGCGAACGCACACCCCGCGAGGGCAACAATCGTCGCCGTCACGGACGCAAGCCGGGAGGCCGCGGTGCTGCTCCCAACGCAAACGAAGCCAAGACAGACACTGCCGAATCATGAATTTAAGCCGGCTCGGACTGTTCCTAACGACGCTGCTGCTCCTTGCTGCTTGTCACCAACAACGTCCGCTGTGTTATGAATACCATCACACCTTGGTGGAAGGATGGGATCAGGGAAGGGTACAGACCTTTCAGACCGACACCGTCGGTGCTTCGGGCAACTATACCTTTGAAGTATGCCTGCGAACCACCTTCCGCTATCCCTTCCAGACACTTTGGCTCCTGGTGGAACAGCATTGGCAAGACGAAGTACGCACAACGCGCGACACCGTAGTATGTGAAATCATCGACAGCAAGGGAAATCCCACCGGCAAAGGAGTCAGCTTCTTTCAATCCGAGCACTTCGTCACCAACAGATTGCTGCGCAAGGGACAGATCGGTACCATCACCGTGCGTCACATCATGCGGCGCGACATGCTCCCCGGTATTTCTGAGGTGGGAATCCGAATCCGCAAAAACGATGACTAATCGCTAAGGCCGGTTACATTGATATCATCACCCCAATCAGTGATTAGTCCAACCCAACCCTTTTTAGGATAAAAGTATGCTAAGCCTCTCTTGCGTGTCGAGAGAAGGAAGAGTCAAGTAGTTCTTGGTCCACTCTTGTCAGGAGTGAAGCTGGTGTAAAATTACTCTTGGTCTACTCTTGTCAGGAGTACGCTGTTGTAAAATTACACT
>CALZOH010000135.1 GCA_945827465.1 uncultured Prevotellaceae bacterium | reverse complement strand
CTTGTTTGATTATAATCTTTTGCTTAAATATTGATTTTTTACCTTCTTCCCCGCCGTGGAGGGCGTATGCGATACGCCCCTACACTTGTTCGATTATAATTATTGCCTGAACGATTGATTTTGGACATTGTTCCCTGCCGTGGAGGGCGTATGCGATACGCCCCTACAATTGTTCGATTATCATCGTGGGCTAAATGATTGATTCTTGACATTGTTCCCTGCCGTGGAGGGCGTATGCGATACGCCCCTACACTTGTTCGATTATCATCGTGGGCTAAACGATTGATTTTTGACGTTCTTCCCTGCCGTGGAGGGCGTATGCGATACGCCCCTACACTTGTTCGTTTATAATCATGGACTAAACGATTGATTTTGGACGTTGTTCCCCGCTGTGAAGGGCGTATGCGATACGCCCCTACACTTGTTCGATTATCATCGTGGGCTGAATGATTGATTTTTGACGTTCTTCCCTGCCGTGAAGGGCGTATGCGATACGCCCCTACACTTGTTCGATTATAATCATGGTCTAAATGATTGGGTTTTGATGTTATTCCCCGCTGTGAAGGGCGTATGCGATACGCCCCTACACATGTTCGATTATAATCATGGGCTAAATGATTGGGGGTTGACGTTGTGCGCTGAAAAAATAATGGTGGGAAATAACACGAACACCTATTTTATTTATCGATCGAACAGATCGAACAGGTAGGTGATCTTTGCTAAGATGGTGCGATGGGCTGAACGGGAGAAGGGATCTTTTTTTGAGTTGTTATAAATATCGTTCAGACCTAAATAATAGCGTCCTTCTATGTTAAAATGGCCGATGGCGGTGTTCACTTCCATTCCCATTCCGGCGGTGAGACCATAATCGACCTTGCGCTGAATCTCCAAGTCGTATTGCTGAACCACATTGTTGGGCCGGTCAGGTATTGCACCCACGGTCAGCGTCCACTCGTCGCTCTGCTTGGCCTTATCGTTCAGAAATATGCTGAACTGCGGACCGGCCATGAAGAAAAACATCGCGCCACGACGCTCACCGCCCCACGACAGGCGTGCCAACAACGGAATCTGTACGTACGTCAGTTCCCGCTGATAAGTATCGGGCAAAGGTTCACCCGAACCGCTCAAGATTTCTTCCTTCCATCCCATTTTCACCAGGTTCACCTCGCCTTGTATGGCACACAATGTCGAAAAATATTTCTCACAGGCGTAGCGCACAGTGAATCCTACGGTGGGACACATCAGTTGCTTCTGCTTGATAGTGGGTTCAAAGTCAATACTGCTGAATGTCATACCCGCGCTACCGCCTATGCTCAGGCGATCACGCCTTTCGCCAATCTGGGCAGAGGCTTCTCCGCCCAAAATGAGGGCTAAACAGAGCGTCGCAAGCAGTTTCAACTTCGTATTCATGGTAATCAGAGTTGATGGATTTCTATTTGATGATTGGGCATGTATCTCACCAGTTGCATGGTGCGGTTAAACATGCCGCCCCAAGTGCTCACGCGCTGCATGCGGAACTTGTGCTGCAAGTGTTGCACCTCGTTGGCCTGTACGGAGAAGTTCTTCCCGTGGCGCGAGAGCCCCTTGAAGAAAAACAGGCCGCAGTCGTAGCCGTAGACACCCATACGCGGCGTGCCCCGTAACATTTCGGTGTTGAAATTCTTCAGAAAACGATTGCTGAAGTCCGTAAACGCCGGAGAAGCATAGTCCGTGAAGAAGGAGCTATATATATAGGTATCGGCCACACAGTAATCTTCGACCAGCGAACCGCTATACGTGAGCCACTCCGGATAACCGAAGAGTTTCAGCTTCAGTTCAGGGCGCGACTGCACCACATTGCGCATCACCGGCATAAAAATGTTGAGTGACTTGAGGTCAGCCGACGACAGCACGATGACATTTTCCTTATTTTCGTCCAGACGCGAGATCAATGTATTCTCATCCACCGGAAGTTTTGTGTAACGCAGGGAGGGGAAGTCCTTTTTCAGGTAAGACACAAAGCCATCGGTCTTCTCGCCAGTGTCTACCATCACGATGTTACGTCCCTGAAACGAGGCCTTGAAGAGTCTTTCTGCCTCGACATATTGGATGGTGTCGGGTGCGTTAAGCACAAATAAGTAAGGATTGGTGAATACCTCCTCGCTTTTACTGTAAAATGGCACCACCATCGGTATCTTCCACTGCTCCGATACCTTGCTCACGGCCTTGATTTGTGTCGGATCGACGGGACCGAATACAATGTCAAGCTGGGGGAAGATCGGGCGCTGCAACACTCGGTTGATATCTTCGGCCGTAGTACCTGCATCGAAGGTGTAGATTTCAAAATTCAGGCCCGTATGCTTCATGCTGTCAACGGCCATCAGGAGTCCTCGGTAAAAATCGAGGGTTCGGGCCGCCAGCGGAGTCTGTTCTTTCAGGGGAAGTACCACTCCCACGCGAATCGTAGAGAGTCCTCGCTCCTCACCACGCACCTGACGGAAGAGTTCTTCATTGCTCGGCGCTTTTTCTTCCACCTTCACGGCTTTGGTTGGTTCGCGATGATAGGGAATACACAGTACGTCTTTCTTTTTGAGTTCGTAACCGGGCTGTAGGGTCTCCGGATTGGCTGCCCGCAGTTCTTCCAACGTCACGCCATACTTCTGCGCAATGCTGAAGAGGGTTTCCTTGCTCTTGACGCGGTGCATCTCGCGGCAGTTTGAGCCGGCTATTCCCACGGGTTTTTCACTGGCAGCCTCCTGGGCAGGTTGTTCTTCGGTTTTAGCAGGCTCTTCGGTGGGTTTCGGAATCAGTATCACGGTGCCGGCTTTGAAGTTCTGGGCGCTCAGACCGGGATTGGCCGCACAAATAGCCTCTGCCGTCACGCCGTAAAGGCGCGTCAGTCCATAGAGTGTTTCTCCGGGTTGGATGGTATGCAGTCGTTCACCGTCTTCGAGGGTCTGAATCAACACGCTGTTTTGGGCTCTGGCGGGCACAAGGGCACTGCCGCCCCACAGGCACATCAGGCAAACGAACAACCATATTCTCACTTGAGTCATTTATACTAACTTTGATTACCGACCGCAAAAGTACAAAAAAAAGTAGCCATTTCACGGGAAAAGTGTACTTTTGCAGAAAGTTTCCGAGAATAATATATGTACTGTTACAGACTTACCTTCCTTATTTCAGCTTTATTGATGGCGTTGGCAGCATTTGCCCAAGACTATCCAACGGCTTCGCCCAAGATGATCATCGATACCGAAGACGGAGAAGAAGAAAATCAGGCCTACTCGGGCTCTGCCCCCATTGCGGCACACTTCACTTCCAACGTGAGTAACCTTGGCAGCTACTCGGCACGTTATGAATGGCGCGTATATAAGGCTGGCGAAGAAGAGAATCCCTTCTTGGTTCGCTATGATGCCGACTTCGACTACACGTTTATGGAGTCGGGCTCGTCATACATTAAGCTCTTCATCACTTTTACGCATGCTTCCGACACGATAGAGTATGAAATCAGCGAACCGTTCTCGGTTACTGCCAGCGAATCGGTGCTGAACGTGCCCAATGCCTTTTCTCCTAACGGCGACGGACAGAATGACATTTTCCGCGTAAAGGACGATCACCGCAGTATCATTCAATTCAAAGGCTACATATTTAACCGTTGGGGCAAAAAGCTCTTTGAATGGGATGACATCAACTCCGGTTGGGACGGAAAAGCAGGTGGCCACGACGTGGCAGACGGTGTTTACTACTGCCGCATCGATGCCAAGGGAGCCGATGGACGTGTTTATAAAATCAGGAAGGCTGTCACCCTTCTCCGAAGCTATTACGAAGAGCAGAACAACACTGAACCATAGTCTTTACCTCCCATGTCGGACAATAATATCCACGTCTGGGGAGCCAGAGAACATAATCTAAAGAACATAGACGTTACCATTCCGCGCGACAGCCTCACCGTCATCACGGGGCTGAGTGGTAGCGGCAAAAGCTCCCTTGCCTTCGACACCATTTATTCCGAAGGCCAGCGCCGATACATCGAAACCTTCTCGGCATACGCCCGAAACTTTCTCGACAACCTTGAACGTCCCGATGTAGACAAGATCTCAGGCCTCAGTCCCGTTATTTCCATCGATCAGAAGACCACCAACCGCAATCCCAGGTCTACTGTAGGCACGGTCACCGAAATCTACGATTATCTCAGACTGCTTTACGCGCGCATCGGCATTGCCTATTCGTACGTGAGCGGTGAACCCATGGTGAAATATACCGAAGAGAAGATTCTCAGCCTTATCCTCGAGCGGTACGAAGGCCACCGCATCTATCTGCTGGCTCCTGTCGTGCGAAACAGGAAAGGACACTACCGCGAATTGTTTGAATCCATCAGGAAGAAGGGCTTCCTTCACGCTCGCATCGATGGTGAAGTGAAAGAAATCATCTCAGGACTCAAACTTAACCGTTACCAGAACCATAGCATCGACATCGTCATCGACAAGATGGTGGTCAAGGCCGGTGATAAGGACCGACTGACCAAAAGCGTGGCTACTGCTTTCCGTCATGGAGACAACATGCTGGCCGTTATGGATGATCAGACCCAGGAAACACGCTTCTACAGCAAGCAGTTGATGTGCCCCGTCTCGGGCATCTCTTACCACGATCCTTCTCCCCATGATTTTTCGTTTAATTCTCCCATGGGCGCCTGTCCGAAGTGTCGCGGCTTGGGACAGATCAACTTCATCGACATCGAGAAGGTCATCCCACGGCCGGAACTCAGCATCCGCAAGGGCGGCATAGCTCCCTTGGGCAAATACAGTGCCTCACTCATCTTCTGGAAGCTCGAAGCACTGCTGAGCGAATACGAATGCGACCTCGACACACCTCTTGCAGCCGTGCCGGAGGAAGCCCTCGACGAAATCATCAACGGCACCGAGCGTGATTTGCGCATACCGGCCTCGGTCATGCACACCACCAACGATTATTATGTCTCCTACGAAGGCCTTGGACGTTATATCGAGCAAATGTGCGACCGCGAAATGTCGGCTGCAGCCCGCAAATGGGCAGATCAGTTCAACAGCACCACCGTTTGCCCCGAGTGCCACGGCGCACGACTCAACCGCGAAGCCCTTCACTTCTTCATCGACGGCAAAAACATCCACGAGGTGGCCTCGATGGACCTCGATTCCTTAAACACTTGGCTGCTCGTCTTGTACGGAAAGCTGAATAAAACGCAAATGACGATTGCCTACGATATTCAAGCCGAAATTATCAAGCGCGTGAACTTTCTGCGCGACGTCGGACTGGGTTATCTCACCCTATCACGCCCTTCGGTCACGCTTTCAGGCGGCGAAAGCCAGCGCATACGCTTGGCCACGCAAATCGGATCGCAATTAGTCGGCGTACTATACATTCTCGACGAGCCCAGCATCGGTCTTCACCAGCGAGATAACCAACGCCTCATCAATTCACTCAAAAAACTCCGCGACATGGGCAATACCGTCATCGTGGTAGAGCATGATGAGGAGATGATGAGACAAGCCGACTACATCGTAGACCTTGGTCCGCGCGCAGGACGCCTTGGCGGCGAAGTGGTATATCAAGGTACGTACGAAAACATGCTTTCCACCCACACCCTCACTGCCCAATACCTCAATGGAGAGCTCTCACTGCCCCGCCACAAGCCTCGCCGCGAGGGGAACGGGCACTACCTGAGCCTGCGCGGGGCTCGCGGCAATAATTTGAAGGGTATCAACGTCGATTTTCCCCTTGGTACGCTCACAGTAGTCACTGGCGTGTCGGGCAGTGGCAAGAGTTCACTCATATCAAACACTCTTCTGCCCATTTTAAGCGCTCATTTCTACCGATCACAACAAGAACCGCTGCCCTACGACTCTATTTCGGGCCTGGAACACCTTGACAAGGTCATCAATGTAGATCAATCGCCCATAGGACGCATTCCCCGCTCCAATCCAGCCACTTATACAGGCGTATTTAACGATATCCGCAACCTTTTTGCCTCTCTCCCCGAGGCAGGCATGCGCGGCTACGGGCCGGGCCGCTTCTCCTTCAACGTGGCAGGAGGCCGCTGCCCCACTTGTAAGGGCAATGGCTACAAAAATATTGAGATGAATTTCCTTCCCAACGTCATGGTACCGTGCGAAACCTGCCACGGCAAGCGCTACAACCGCGAAACACTCGAAGTAAGGTACAAAGGAAAGAGCATTTCAGACGTCCTCGACATGACAGTCAACCAAGCCGTAGAATTTTTCGACAATGTACCCACCATTTTGCGCAAAATCTCTGCCCTGAAGCAGGTCGGACTCGGTTACGTCAAGTTAGGACAGTCGTCCACGACCCTTTCAGGCGGCGAAAGCCAACGCGTCAAGCTCGCCACAGAGCTTAGTCGGAAAGATACAGGCAAGACGCTCTACATTTTGGATGAGCCCACCACCGGACTGCACTTTGAAGACATCCGGGTACTGATGTCCGTGCTCGAAAAACTCGTTGACCGCGGCAACACAGTCATCATCATCGAGCACAATCTCGATGTCATCCGCCAGGCAGACTACATCATCGACATGGGACGCGATGGCGGCAAGTTCGGAGGCTATATTGTCGACCAAGGAACGCCTGAAGAAGTGGCCCAAAAAGGATGTGGCTATACCGCTCAATATATTTAAACGATTTCAGATGAATATCGCCTCGAATGAAAGCCTGGCGACAAAATCTCAGTCCTCCCCTCGCAAGGGGGAACAACTAAATCAATCCTTTTAGAACCATGGCAGAAAAAACAAACGTTGCCCGCCTGCTCGATCAGGCACATATCCCCTATCAACTGGTGCCTTACACCGTTCACGAAGACGATCTTGGTGCCGAAACCGTAGCTCGCGAACTGGGCGAAGACATTCATCAGGTGTTCAAAACCATTGTGCTCACCGGCGACAAGGTCAAACACCTCGTATGCGTCGTTCCCGGTCATCTCGAAGTGCACCTCAAGCACGCAGCGAAGGCCAGCGGCAACAAGAAATGTGAACCTCTGCCGCTAAAACTCCTGCTGCCCACCACGGGATACATCCGTGGCGGCTGTTCGCCCATTGGCATGAAGAAGGCACTGCCCACTTACATCGATACAAGTGCTCAAAACTTCCCCTACATCTACGTCAGCGCCGGGCGACGCGGCCTCCAGCTGCGCATCAGTCCCCAAGACCTCGCAAAAATGGCCCGCGCCACCTTTGCCGACATCGCCACCGAAGAAAGCGAAGCCTGAACAGAAAATTTCACAAACATTTCTGTATCTGAGAGAAAAATCATATCTTTGCATTAATTATTTATAGGCAGGAAAGAGCGGCTCCGGGCGAAAAACCAGCCATCAATCCCGAACATCAGAGTTCTTCACCGCCATCGGTCAGAACCATTTTCGGAGAAAAATGTCATTCCCACCGCGCCGCCAAATCATTTTCAGGCCTGCAAAACTCTCGCGTCCGAGCATTCAACCCGATCGCGCCCCTAAAAAATCCTCGCCGCCCGGCCGTTACATCAACCTACCCTAAAAAGAACCTTGAAAGACACGCAGCCAGCCCCATTTACTCCCAAAAATATTCACGTCGCACAGCATCCAGACGATTTTCGTCCAAAAGAATCCCTCGCCGAACAGCGTTCATCCCATCCGACCCCGTGCAAAACCCCTCAAAATTCATAGGCAGTCATTCCCCACGCAGTAGAACCCATTGCCATCCCCCTGGCAGTGGTAATTTCAGTCGTGAGGAATGAGTAAACAGCAATAGGCAGTCACATTTCATCCATGTAGAACATGTAAAAAGCCGCCGTCAGTCCATTTTACAGCCAAGCAAAACCATTGACACCAAAAAACGAGTGGTATATCAGCAAATAAAAACATCTAACCCCATTGATTGAGTCCATGATTTTCATCGAACAAGTGTAGGGGCGTATCGCATACGCCCTTCATGGCAGGGAATAACAACTAAAATCATTCATTTAGTCAGATATTTCCAGCGAACAAGTGTAGGAGCGTATCGCATACGCCCTTCATGGCGGAGAATAACAACAAAAATCAATCATTTAGTCAGATATTTCCAGCGAACATGTGTAGGGGCGTATCGCATACGCCCTTCATGGCAGGGAATATGCTCTTATTCAACGAAATTAGTTACCTTTCAGCGGCAAATCACCCCTCATTCGCCAACGTGAGGGCGTATGCGATACGCCCCTACACTTGTTCGCTCAAATTCAAACGGATTTCACCAAAATACATCGTCGAAAATTTTCCGTATCATCATTCATTGGCGCAATAAACACCTTATTCGCCAACATCAGGGCGTATGCGATACGCCCCCACAGATATTCGGTTGAAATCAAATGATAATACCCAAAACAAAATATCAAATCCCATTAATTAATCCGGATGTTATGATCGAACAGGTGTAGGGGCGTATCGCATACGCCCTTCACGGCAGGGAACATGCTTTTATTCGACGAAATTAGTAACCTTTCAGCGGCAATTTACGCCTTTTTCGCCCACGTCAGGGCGTATGCGATACGCCCCTACAGTTTTTCGGTTAAAATCAAATGGATATACCCAAAACAAAATATCAAATCACATTAATTGACCCAGATTTTATGACCGAACAGGTGTAGGGGCGTATCGCATACGCCCTTCATGGCAGGGAACATGCTCTTGTTCGATGAAATTAGAACCCAATCAGCGGCGATTTATGCCTTTTTCGCCCACGTCAGGGCGTATGCGATACGCCCCTACAATTATTCGGTTGAAATCAAACGGATATAAACAAAACAAAATATCAAATCCCCATTTATTGATCCGGATGTTATGACCGAACAGGTGTAGGGGCGTATCGCATACGCCCTTCATGGCGGGGAATATGCTCTTGTTCGACGAAATTAGTTACCTTTCAGCGGC
>CALZOH010000134.1 GCA_945827465.1 uncultured Prevotellaceae bacterium | reverse complement strand
GTGTACAATTTGGCCTTGAAGTTGCTTCAAAGCGATTTTGCATTCTGTCACTAAAAACAGTATGAATGTTTAACTGAGTCAACTATTCTTAGGTTTAAAGACTACAAGTAGTCAACCTAAACCGGGAAACTATGATCAAGAATAATATTCTTCCTCTTAAGACTAACGAAACTATACGTTTGGTCCCCCTAATTTATCGGGTGGGTCTTACTTCCTACTGATTCCGGAAGTGCTGATAGATGAAATCATATTGGTGGCATCAAAAGGTTTTAGTCGATAGTGACGGAATCATCTTGCCTAATATCCAATGCGAAGAAGGTTTTATTTTTTACATTAATTACGCCTGAGTAAGGTAAAAAGTCTGTATTTTTGCACATTAATATAAGATAGAAGGTTTTGTATGATGAATCTGAAGGTAAGAATCCTTTTTTTGATAATTGTTTCTTCTGTGTTGCTCTGTTCGTGCTTAAACGATTCGGAGGAATCTGATGTGGAGATTACGAATAATTGTGCTATCACCGATATGGTCTTGGGTACATTGAAAAGAACGGTTACCACGAAGAAATCATCCGGTGAAGATACAACATATGTGACTACCATATCGGGAAATCTTTATCCAATGCATATTGATCAATATAAGGGTGAAATATATAATGTCGACTCTTTGCCGTTGGGCACCGATATTAAGAAAATAGTCTTTTCTTCTGTTTCTTCAGATGGAACCGTCGGTTATCGTTTGACCTCCGGAAACGATACTTTATATAGCCTTTCTGACTCGTTGGATTTTACCAATCCCCAAATATTTACTTGTTATGCTTATTCGGGCAAGGCAAAGAAAACTTATACGGTTCGAGTTAATGTGCGAAAGGTCGATCCTGACCACTTTGTGTGGAATTGTGTTGCTGAAAATGCTGAATTTGCGGCTTTAGAGCGTTTAAAGTTGTTGCGTCGCCATTCAGATTTGTTTTTATTTGCCGAAAAAGAAGGTAATAAGAGTGTATTCTTGTCATCTACCAATTCGGCTGAGGCTTGGAAAGTTCAGAGTTTGCGTGGAGATGTTCCTGATGACGTGTCGCAAATAGTATGTTATAAGGAAGCGTTTTATGCGACAAAGAATGGTGCGTTGGTTTTGTCGGTTGATGGTATTCTTTGGTCAATCGCATCTTCAGCCCATTTTTTTGATTTCGTAATTGGTTGTTCCAGCAATCTTCTCTTTGTGAAATCTCCAGATGGCTTGTTGAATACCTCTGATTTCTTGACTTGGACGTTTGACGAATTGGATTCATCAGTCGATCTTCTTCCAAATACAGATTGTTCGTTTGTATGTACGCCTATGAATTTCAATACAAATTTTGAGTATGTACTTTGGGCTGGTCGCACCGCTGATGGTCAAAATGTTCTTTGGAAGAATACACTCGATATAACGGGCGTCAACCGTGATAAATGGAGTTATTATCCATTTACCGAAGAAGTCACCTATCCGCTTCCGGAGGTGAAATCGCCTGTGATGTTCAATTATGACAATTGTACGTTGTATCTGGGATGTGAAAATGATACGTTGAGTCTTTTTTATTCCAGTAAGGATGCCGGACGTACTTGGAAACCTGAAAAAGATGTGTATGTACATCCATATGCTCTTCGTGCAGACCGTGTGACGGCTCTTGTTGACGATGAGAATTATATCTGGATAGTTTGTTCCGGTAGTGGTCAAGTATGGCGGGGGCGAATTAACCGCTTGGCTGTTGTAAACCCTTAATGGACGCCAGGTAAGATGAAGTCCTATTTTCGTTTCTTGTCTCTGATTTGTCTGTTGGTCTGCTTCGTAATAGAAGTAAGGGCGCAGGACGATGCGGATTTTAGGATGGAAATAGGAGGTGGTCTGGGTACGAGTTTCTATTTGGGAGACCTGAATACAAAGTTTTATCATCAAACTGGGCCGGCAGTCGGATTTGTATGGCGTTATTTATTTGATCCTCGTAATCATTTAAAGACCAATTTAACGTATGGTAAGGTCAAAGGAACGGCAGATGTATCCACCGACTTTCTTCCAGAGAATCCTAATGTTCCGGGTAGTAGTGAGTCGTCGTTGAATTATAGCTTCTCTTCTCATGTGGTCGATTTGAGTTGTATGTACGAAGTCAATTTTTGGCCTTATGGTTACTATCAGGACTATATGGGGCTGAAACGTCTGACCCCATTCTTGCAATTGGGCTTGGGCATGACTTATGTGGGAGAGAGTAAGAGTGTGACAGCCAATATACCGATGGGTGCTGGTCTGAAATATCGTTTGGGGAAACGTTGGAACATTGCACTTGATTGGACCATTCATTTTACAATGTCGGACAAGATTGATGGTCTTGAGGCTCCCTTGGGTATTAAAGGAGAAGGATTTAAGAACAAAGATAGTTATCAGATGACGGTGGTGACATTGACCTACAATTTTTCACCCATCTGTCCTAACTGTAATAAAGATAGATAATAGATATATGAATTATAGGGAACAACTGGATATGTCACGTATACCTCAGCACATTGCCATTATTATGGATGGCAACGGGCGCTGGGCCAAGCTTCACGGATTTCATCGCAATGTGGGACATCAAGAAGGCGTGGAGTCGGTTAAGAAGGTTACAGAAGAATGTGTTGCCTTGGGCGTGAAATACTTAACGCTATATACTTTTTCTACCGAAAATTGGAATCGTCCGCCTGCTGAAATTGCTGCGTTGATGAATTTGGTCTTGGATTCATTGGAAGAAAGTACGTTTATGAAATATAATGTCAGCTTTCGGATGATTGGTGATTTGGGGCGTTTGCCGGAGGAGGTTCGTGAGAGGATAGAACTGATGGTGCAGAGGACTGCTGCCAATTCGGCAATGACAATGACCATCGCTATGAGCTATTCATCACGTTGGGAAATCACAAATACAATGCAGGACCTGGCCCGAAAAGCTAGTGAAGGAACTCTTGATTATCATGCAATTGATGAACAACTCATTTCAGACTCTTTGCAGACCTCATATATGCCTGATCCTGACTTGTTGATTAGAACGGGTGGTGAGGTGCGCTTGAGCAACTATCTGTTGTGGCAATGTGCATATTCTGAACTATACTTCACTGCAACCTATTGGCCTGATTTTGATGGTGAGGCATTATGTGAAGCCGTCTTTAATTATCAGAATCGCGAGAGAAGGTTTGGCCTTATCAGTGAACAAATACAAACTAACAATGAAAATGCTCTTAAATAAAAGAATATTCCAAGGTGTTTTGGCCTTATTGCTCGTCTTCAACTGCTGTAGTCAGATGCTGAGGGCGCAAGATAGAGTGATTGTTAAACCGGAAATCAATTATGCCTCATCGCCGGCCAATTATATCATTGGAGGTATTACGCTTGACGGTGTGACAGAATATGACCAAAGTATTCTGCTCAATATTTCCGGACTTAGGGTTGGTCAGACCATTACGATACCTCAATCTGACAATGCAGTAACTGCTGCCATTAAGCGTTACTGGCAACAAGGCTTGTTTTCAGATGTAAGTATTTCTGCTGATAGCATTGTCGGTAATAAAATCTATCTCCATATTCAGTTGACAGCACGTCCCCGTTTGACAAAGATCAATTACAACGGTTTGAAAAAGTCCGAACGCGAGGATTTGGAAAAAAGAATGGGACTGAAAGAAGGAAATCAGATATCAACCAACATTATTGACCGAGCTAAAATCATTGTACGTTCTTATTTTGAAGAGAAAGGATATAAGAATGCAACTATAGAAATTTTGCAACACGATGATCCCGATAATAAGAATCATGTTATTCTCGATCTCAATGTAGATAAGAATGAAAAAATAAAGGTACATCGCATTTATTTTACCGGTGTTGACAAACAAAATATTAAGTCATTAAAGGGAGCTATGTCAAAGACGAAAGAAACCGGTCGTCTACGCAATATCTTCCGCTCAAAGAAATTTGTGGATGAAAAATATGTGACTGATAAGGACAATCTGATTGAAAAAATGAACGAATGGGGCTATCGCGATGCTTATATAGTTAGAGATAGCATTGTGCAGGTTGACGACAAACATGTGGATCTATACATCGACATCGATCAAGGTGATAAATATTATCTTCGTAATATCTCTTGGGTCGGTAATACCGTATATAAATATGATGCACTGAATCGTACCTTGCAACTCAAGCGTGGCGATGTATATAATCAGAAGCTCTTGGATAAACGTTTGCATCAAGACGATGATGCAATCGCTAACCAATATTATAACAATGGATATGTATTCAATCGAATCACGCCTGTAGAGACCAATGTGGTAGGTGACTCCATTGACCTTGAAATCCGAATCATCGAGAACAAGCAAGCTCATTTAAATCGTGTAAATATTTCGGGAAATGACCGTGTGTTTGACGAAGTGGTGCGTCGTGAGATAAAGACTAAACCCGGTGATTTGTTCAACCGAGAGGCGATTATGCGTTCGGCCCGTGAAATCATGTCAATGGGACATTTTGAACCGGAAAAAGTTAATCCTGACCCCAAACCTAATCCCGAAGACGGAACGGTTGATATGAATTATAAATTGGAGTCAAAGAGTTCTGACCAATTTGAAATTTCTGGAGGATGGGGACCTACCGGTATTACAGGGCGTGTAGGAGTGAAGTTTACTAATTTTGCTATCCAAAATTTCTTAAAGAAAGACGGGCAAGGCCGTAATATCTTCCCACAAGGATTAGGGCAAACCATAGAAGTAAGTGCGCAGACCAATGGTACATATTATCAGCAGTACAATCTGTCATTCCTTGATCCATGGTTTGGCCGCAAACGTCCGAATCAGTTCTCAGCTTCGATATTCTATTCCAAGCAGACCGACGTAAACAGCAATTATTATAGTAGCAGTTATTACAACAACTATTATAACTACTTATATGGTATGGGAACTTCGGGTAATTACTATAACTATGCCAACTATTATGATCCCGATAAATATGTCAAGGTTGTAGGAGCCTCATTAGGATGGGGTAAACGTTTGCGTTGGCCGGATGACTACTTCACGTTCTCCGTTCAGTTGACTTATCAGCGTTATATGCTGAAGAGTTGGCAATATTTCTTGATGACCGATGGAGATTGTAACAACTTAAACCTTACGTTCTCTATCAATCGTTATTCTTCAGATCAACAATTTTTCCCACGTACAGGCTCTGATATGTCTTTCTCTGTATCAGTTACTCCACCCTTTTCTGCTTGGGACGGAAAAAACTATGCAGCTTTAGCCAATAATCCACGTAGTGCGGATTATCAACGCGAAATGAAGGAAAAATATCGTTGGGTAGAATATCACAAATGGAAATTTTCATTCAAAACCTATAATGCATTGACAAATGCAGTGAAGTGTCCCGTTTTGATGACACGTACAGAGTTTGGTTTGCTCGGTTATTATAATCGTAACAAGAAGTCTCCTTTTGAAACCTATTATGTGGGAGGTGATGGTATGTCAGGTTATTCAACCGGTTATGCAACTGAAATGATCGGATTACGTGGATATGAAAACGGAATGCTCACTCCTTATGGTTCCGAAGGCTATGCTTATAGCCGTATGGCCCTTGAATTGCGTTATCCATTGATGTTAGGCGCGACGAGTATTTATGCCCTTTCGTTTGTAGAAGGAGGTAATGCTTGGACCAGCTGTAAGAAGTTCAATCCCTTTGATATGAAGCGTTCAGCAGGTTTCGGTATACGTATATTACTTCCGATGGTCGGAATGATGGGTATAGATTGGGCATACGGATTTGATAAAGTATTTGGAGAAAAAGGTGGAAGTCAGTTCCACTTTGTAATTGGTCATGAATTCTAATAGTAGGACTTTAAATATTTGCAGTATGAAAAAAATGATTTTATCTTTGTTACTTGCATTAGGGGCATTATTGCCGGCAAGTGCGCAAAAATTTGCATTGGTAGATATGGAATATATCTTGAAGAATATTCCGGCCTATGAACGAGCCAATGAGCAGTTGAATCAAATCAGTAAGAAATGGCAGTCTGAAGTTGAGGCACTCAACAATCAAGCTCAAACTCTGTATAAGAATTATCAAAATGAGTTGGTGTTTCTTTCGGCAGAACAAAAAAAACAGCGTGAGCAAGCCATACTCGATAAAGAGAAAGAAGCCAGTGATTTAAAGAAAAAATATTTCTCTCCCGAGGGTGAACTTTACAAGAAGCGCGAAAGTCTCATCGGTCCGATTCAAGATGAAATTTATGTTGCTGTAAAAGGCATCGCCGAGCAGCGTGGATTGGCCTTGGTTCTGGATCGTGCCTCCGATAACGGCATTGTTTTTGCCTCACCTACAGCTGATATTTCCAATGAAGTATTGGCGAAATTAGGCTATTCTAAATAATTTGCATAAATTTGCAGCCAATTATTGCGTAAGAAAAACTAAAAAGATTATTAGATAAGATGAAGAAAATTCTATTGTTGGCATTCTTAGTATTGCCTTTGAGCGTATTTGCTCAGAAGTTCGGCCACTTTAATTCAGCCGATATCATCCAGTTGATGCCCGAATACAAGACGGCTCAAACCGAATTGCAAAAATTGCAGAGTCAGTATGAAGCTGACCTTAAAACGATGCATGAAGAACTTAACCGCAAGGCTAAAGCCTATGAGGAGGCTCGTGACTCTCTCCCTGAAAACATTCGTAATCGTCGTGAGCAAGAATTGAATGACTTGAATAATCGTTTGCAGACTACTTTTAATGATAATCAGCAAACATTGCAAAAGGCTTCAAATGACAAGATGCAAGCTATTGCAGACAAAGTGAAGGCTGCAGTGAAAGCTATCGGCGAAGCCGGTGGTTATGTCTATATAATGGATGTAACGTCCGGAATACCATTTATTAGTTCTACGCTGAGCAAGGACATTACGGCCGAATTAAAGACAAAGTTGGGAATTTAAGAAGCCCTAAATATGTTAGACCTTCAACGGCTGTCGTTTTAATTACGACAGCCGTTGTTATAGTACGCTCGGCATGAGCATTGGTAGCCATTCCGAAATCCGGTCCTTTGGGTGGCGACCAGCAAATGTGTCGTGCATTGTTGACGGGCTGATATACAATTTGATCATCTTCATAAAATCATTGATACATCATCTGCATGATGCTGATGTGAATGCACTAATCCGATAAGTCGGAGTTAAAAACAATATTTTTTGTTGCTACCGCTCTATAATCAGTTTTCATTCCCGAATAGCGGTGAAAATAGAAATAAGCGCAACAGAATCTTAAACTTCTGTTGCGCCCACAAATACCGCAGAGGTATAATTATCTTTGTGATTGCTTACTCGGAGTCAATTGTTACTTCAGTAACAGGGAAAAGGATAGTTCCATCAATAATATCAAAAGAAGTAAACTCTGCGCTACCTAGTTTAAATCTCTTATAGTGATTGGTACTTGCTGCATTTTCATCGTAAAAAGCATATGAACTACCCTCTATAAATTTATCATCTGTTTCGCTAAAGGCATTATTAATTTCTAAATAGTGCGCATATACATATTCAGCTTCTGCACGATGCATGGCACGCCATGAAACGCTACCACCTTCTATAGAATAGTCTTTAGTAGCATTTTTAATTAAGACTTCTTGCGAATAATCCGTATCAATAGTAGCAAAACAGGTAAACTTTTTGGGCGCCAATAACGTAAGTTTATTTCCAGATTTTGCAATCACGTAACAAGTCTTATAAATGGAGCCTACATCAATTCCGTTAGAGCCCGATCCGGAAGTGGGATCATCGGTTCCAGTTCCGGTTCCTGATTCAGGATTGTCTTCTGTTACCTCTTCTCCTTCGTCTTCATTAATCGTAATATCCTGTTCATTCTTCTCGTCGAGCGGAATGATTGTAAACGAAAAGGTGAAATTATACGAAGCAACATTATAGGTCGCTTTGATAGCATTCTCCGCATTAACAGAAAATGCTTTTTGAGCAGCATATGTATATTTCTTCGTCACATTACCATCAGAAATAATGAATGTAATTGCTGGATTCGCGGATGTATTGGGAATCAATGCCACATTTGGAGTTGCACTCCATTTTTTATCATCTTGTTTGGTAAGTTCAACAACATAATCCTGCAAATCACCAGCAGGGTTGCCATCAACTGTAATAGCTGGATAGAAAGAAGAAATGGATACCTTTACAGACGTTGCGGTAGCAGGAATGCCGGATATTTCTATATTGGAAACAAATCCCACCTTGCGTTTCATTGAAAAGGCGACCGTCCTTCCACCATCTTTAGTAACACTCAAAGATTGATAATCGTGCATCAATTCATGATGTTCAATACCACTTATAAGTGAAATCGGACTCTCCCTCGTCATACTGGACTGAATGGGAAGTGTATAGACCTGATCATCAATTCCACCTATTGCATAAACGTCATATACACCTTTCTCCAATGATACGGTCATCTGTTCACGGTCAGGTGAAAGAAGCAAGGATTTTACACAAACATCTCCCTTGAAGACATAGATCAATACTGGACTACTTACTTGCGCTGTACTAGTACGAACAGAAAATACAACGGGATAGTCATTTTGCGCTTCTTCAAGAGTCGCATGATCTTGATTACAAGAAATAGCTAAGAGAAGGATTGCGATAACGGAATACAAATAGTTCTTCATATTACTTCAACATTTTTTTTGTTTAATGCGAAATTAGTAAAACTCGAAGTTTTTACCAAATTTTTGCAGAATTATTTTTACTCAAAAAAATAAACGTATGGTAATCCATTCGGAATATAACGTCTTTTACATGATTTGATGTTACAAATTATATAGTCGACTGAGAGGATAGGAAACGAAAGTAAGTCGGAAATCTTTTATTTCCCGATCTACACGATAGCTTGATATTTGCTTATCAGCCTTACTTCAC
>CALZOH010000133.1 GCA_945827465.1 uncultured Prevotellaceae bacterium | reverse complement strand
AAAGCGTCAAGGTGCCCAAGAAGGCCCTTCAGCAGGCGCGCGCCCAGAATGACGCCATCTACACCCGCCTGGTCAGCCTGCTCGAAGCCTACAGCGCTACGGCCGACGACCCCAAGGTCTTCGACACCTTCATCGACCAATGGAACGCCAACATTGAGGCTTATCGCACCGCCATCAAACGCCGCGCCACCCTTCGCGCCAAAGCCAGGGAGGCCGAGGAGGCCGAGGAGCGGAACGACTAAAAAAGGGAGGAAAGCAGCCAACGGCTACGTTCTTCTTCCTAACTTTGCATCGACAAACAAGCTACGAAAGCCCTGTCCCTACCCTCTCAAACTCTTTTCCTTCGGCGGACGGCATCGACGAGTAGCCCTCAAATTATATCACACTTGATGAAAAGATTTTCTCTTCTGACATTACTCCTCTGCCTGTGCCTTCACAGTCTTCCGGCACAACCCGGCTGAAAAACATACATCAGCTCTCGTTCGCCAAAATAGGGCGAAGTCACAAAACCCGCCTGCAAATAAGTAAGACAAACTGCCAAAAGAGAAATCATATACATGGGGAATCGTCATTAATGATTACTGAAACGGACTTCTAAAGTCGAGAAATCCTGATTTTCCGGTACAAACTTAACCAAAATTCGGTTAACTATTGGCTGATAAAAAAAGAACATGTACCTTTGCGGCCGACTTTTACAGAAAAGTACACCAACATTCCCATGGAATCAATCATTGTATCAAAGAAAGTAAACGCTCTTCACCCGGTCGTGCCTGCATGACCAGCCGGTGACTTGCGTTGAACCATCAAATCTCCTTCTGCACCCGGCAGGGGGCAGTGTACCCGTTCGGTTTCTTCCGAACGAAGCGTTCTTTGACATACTGATACAATAACGAGAGACAAAAGGTTGTCCCTTTATTCTATTCCATTCTTATTTCCATTAACTAAAAACCATTAGCATTATGATTAAAATTCAATCTGTAAAAGTTCAAGTGATTAACTATACATCCATCCTGTTTGACATTCATTTCGTCGACGCTTACGAGCGCGACTCCGAGTTTTCCATCTATTGTTACGACGATTCCCTGCTTTGCCTCACATCCCGATCCATCTATCGCCCTCGCAAAGCCTACCACGGTAGGCGACTCATGATGTTGCTGCAATCTGACTACAGTTTTCTGCCCGGCAAGCACTTCGCCGTACTGACCTATAACGGTGAGCCCGTCTACAACATTTCGTTTTCAGTCACCGGCATTCATGCTGCCGCAGACGACCTGCGTATTTCCTCGCTCGACAGCTGTTCCGACGAATACGTTTTGGTCAAACATTTAGAAACCGACGAACGGCATTCGGCCGACTGGGGTCATCTCTGCCAATCCTCAGGAACAGCAGCCCTGCGACGTCAATGTTTGGACTACTGTCGTCTATTCCTGCTCAACCAAGAGCGCAGGAAACAGGATTTAGCCATCCTGAACCGCCCTCGCCACCACGTGCTCATCACCGACCACTCCGAGACCGTTCACGTAGGCCTGCGCTCGTTTGCTCGCCTGATTGCACATTGCTCCACGTCCATTTGCAACGTCACTTCGCTGGTCAGCGAAAATTATACAGCCGACCCGCTGCAAAAGGCCAAAGAAACGTTCGAGGCAACAGACCACCTCTACCTTCTGCATCACGTGGAGGCATTGCTGACGGAAAAAGGCAGCCAGGTTGCCCACATGATGGAGGAAGCCCTCCTCTCGACACCTTCGCTCTCGGTGTTCTTCATCGGCTCGGAACAGGTAATTCGTCAGTTGCAGGCCCAATATCCCCTGCTCCTCTCATTGGTTCCCAAAGAGAACCATCTGCAACTCGATGACATCACGCTCCATCAAGCCATCCATGCCATCGAGCATCATCTCCACCGCCTCGACCTCCACCTCTCACCCAATGCCTTCATGAGCATTCAGACGGGACTGACCCGACGCCTTGAAGACGGACGCATGGAGCGACTCAGCTACGACCTCTGCGAGCACTTCGTAGAACGCGCTTTGCTACCTCGCTTCACGCAACGCATTCTCCACAGTGCCCCTTCCACCGATTCTACGCTCGTTCGTTCCAACGATTTAGACTGGCGTCCCTTTGAATGTCAACGTCCTTCGCTCGAAGACTGCATGAGCGAATTACAGCAGATGGTGGGACTCCATGCGGTCAAACAAATGATTGCCGACCTTGCTCTGCAGGAACAATATACCGCCCTCTTGCGCCGAAAAGGGAGAATATCAACAGCAGGAGGCAACCATCACTTAATCTTCACCGGCAATCCCGGAACGGGGAAAACCACCGTCGCCAAACTCATCGGACGCATTTTCCATTCATTGGGCTTATTGTCGAAGGGAGAAGTAATCGTGGCTGAACGAAGTGACATGGTAGGCCGCTACATCGGCGAAACCGAGCAGAAAATGCAGCAACTCCTGCAGCGCTCAAAAGGCAATGTGCTTTTCATTGACGAAGCCTACACCTTGTGCGACACCACCGAAAATCGTAAGGACTTCGGCTACCGAGCCATTGAATGCCTCCTCACCCGAATGGCCGAAAAAGATACGGACCTGATCGTCATCATTGCAGGATATGAACGCGACATCGATCGCCTCTTGGATGCCAACCAAGGTCTGCGCGGTCGCTTCACCCACCATCTTCACTTCGATGACTATTCATCCGTCGAATTGCTCAACATTGCTGAAGGAGCCATTCGCAAGAAAGGACTCCAATTATCCTTCACGGCCCGTGAGAGACTTCTTGACGAGATTCAGAAAGTAGTTGACCATAAGCAAAAGGACTTCAGCAACGCTCGTTGGGCCGAACAATTTGCCGGACGAATCCTGCCCCACACGGCACGCCGCGTCATGAGGGCGAGTGCGGCCCATCCCAACCATCTGAACGAAGAGTTTCTCTTCACGATAGATGCCGAAGACGTAGAGCTCGCTGCCCGCGAACTCACGCCCGTTCCAACTCAAAGGCCACACATCGGCTTCGCCTGAGAGAAGGCAATAAAACTTCAGCTTTGAATCAGGATTTCTTGGGCTCAGTACACTCGTTCAGCAGGTAGATCAGCGACTGATAAGGTATGCCGGAATGTTCGGTCAGGCCGATTTCACAGGTTCGACTGTTGGAAAAGCCACGCCGGATACCGGCATCCTGAATCTGCTGTCTGAGCTTGCGCAGAGCATAAGCGTTCAGTTCTGGATGAGTAAATCCTTTGTCGCCTGCAAAACCACAACATCCGACACCTTCGGGAATAAATACATTACTGCTGCATCGGCGGGCCATTTCCAAGAACTTCTGCTGAAGTCCCATCTGACGAGTGGAGCAAGTGAAGTGAAGGGCGATTGGCTCGTCGGTGGGATGGAAGGTCAGCGAGGGAGCCACGTAATCATGAATAAATTCAAAGAGTTCAAAAGGCCACACAGAACGTATCTTCTCACGCATAAACTTGAGACAGGGACTTTGGTCACAAATGACAGGATAGGTTCCCCGCTCTGATCCGTCCCAAAGAAAATCGTCGAGCAAACGATACCTGCTACAAGCAATAGCCGGCATACCTTTGCTTTCCCAAATCAGACCGCAACAGAGTTCCGGCAAATTAGCCGGGAAAATCACCTGCCACCCGGCTTTTTCAAAAAAGTTGACTACTTCGTCGATAAGAGATCGCTGATGAGGGTCGCCAATAGCCGTCCCCATCGTGCGATTGATACAACTTGGGAAGTAAAGCACCTTGGGCCTCTCATCATCCACATACCATTGCTCACGAAGCTTGCCATAACGCGGCTTCGGTAAAGATGGAGTCCAAAGGGGCAGTCCGGCTTTATGAAGAACGCGCCCCACCTTGCGCACAGCCTTGGGACCAATCAGGGTCTGCACACCGGCTGCCGCCGAGAGGATAGGACGCAGACCGTTGCGCACTGCCGGGAAGTTTTGTTCCGCAAAGAAACCGGCCACATATCCCGGAGAAGAGTAAGTCCAGGATTGCCTACGAAGTTCACGGATCATATCTCCCACATTAATTTTCATGGGGCAAGAGGTACTGCACAGACCGTCACCGGCGCAAGTTTCGTTACCGTAATACTTGAATAGCTTTTTAAGTCGTGCCAACCGCTTGGGATCTTCTCCTGATCGACGCAAACGGGCCATCTCACGACATACAACAACGCGCTGTCTGGACGAGAGCGTAAATCCACAACTCACGCAGTTGATCTCGCAGAAGCCACATTCAATGCAACGGTCCACATGTTTGTTAACCATCGGCATCGGTTTGAAATTCTTGATAAAGCATTCCGGGTCATCGTTAAAGATCACACCCGGATTCAGCAGGTTATCGGGGTCAAAGATGGCCTTGACTTCTTTCATCACATCGTAAGCCTTATCGCCCCATTCGTGACGAACGAAAGGAGCCATGTTCCGCCCTGTTCCATGCTCGGCTTTGAGAGAGCCGTCGTACTTGTCGACTACGAGAGCGTCTATATCGAGCATGAGGCGACGATACATCTCCACATCCTCAGGGCTATCGAACCTTTGGGAAATAATAAAGTGGACATTACCATTCAGGGCATGACCATAAATACATGAATCATCGTAGCCGTGACTGCGCAGCAATTCATCCAGTTCTGTGCAGGCTTGAGGCATATCTTTAAGATGGAAGGCCACATCTTCGATGAGAACCGTGGTACCCAGCGGACGAGTACCGCCCACAGAAGGGAAAATGCCGGACCGGATGGACCAATAACGCTCCATCTCCTCCGGATTGTCGGTAAAATGTATCGGTTCGGCAAGTTTGAAAGAGCGAAGAGACTCCGTAATGGCCGAAATATTGCTTTGAAGTTCTTCGGGAGTATCTGCTTTGGTCTCGGTCAGCACCGCCGTCAACTTTTTCCCTACCGCAACTTTAACCGACGCCAGTGATTTGCTGTCAAGCAGCTCGCAACTGTAAACAGGAGTCTCTTTCATAGCCACAACGGCTTCGCATGCCTCACGCATACTAAAGAAGAACAGCAGTGCACACGAAGAATAAGGATAGAGATGTCGGGTTTCCATGGTGAACTGACTGGCAAAAGCCAATGTTCCTTCCGAACCGGCCATGAGGTGGGTGATGATGTCGAATGGGTCGTCGTAACATACGAACGGGAAGATATTCAGACCCGTCACATTCTTAATGGAATATTTGAAGCGAATACGCTGGCTCAATGCTTCATCGGCACGTATCCGGTCGCGTAGTTTCTCGATACGTTCAATTACCTCGGGATGGGTTCTTCTGAAGTCTTGCCGCGAAGTTTCGTCCCCGGTGTCGAGCAAGGTTCCATCGGCCAAAATGATTCTTACCGATTTCAGAATACGATCGCTGTTTGCATGAATACCACAATTCATTCCCGAAGCATTGTTCATCACAATGCCTCCCACCATGGCCGATTTCTTAGAAGCCGGATCAGGAGAGAAGATTCGTTGATAGGGACGCAATATTTCATTCACCCGCTCACCAATGATACCCGGTTGCAACGTAACGGTAGAAGCATCGGGAGCAACGCTGTAATCTTCCCAATTCTTCCCGGCCACGATAAGCACTGAATCAGTCACTGCCTGTCCCGAGAGACTCGTACCGGCAGCCCTAAACGTAACGGGCACCTTATAGCGCTGCGCCAATTGCATCAATCTGACAATGTCTTCTTCCGAGCGCGAGCGAATCACGATTTTAGGAAGCAAGCGATAAAAACCGGCATCTGTTCCCCACGCAAGACAATGTAAGTCGTCTGTATAGATATGATCTTTGGGCATCCATTGGCGCACGCCTTTCAGGAAGTTCCGATAGGATGAACTGAGTTCTTTGGCTTTCATAATGAAAATGAATGATTGGTTGATATTTATTTAATAAAAAAATCTTGTACAAGTTGTTGGTATTCCGGGCTCCGCCTGCCATCGGGTTGCGAAAGGCAGAAGGTCCGCTCAGTTTGCCGCACAGATCCGTCAGCAACAAAACTGAGAATAGCACGTTTAGCCGGTTTCGCCGGAGTAGTCTTTATCAAGATGACCTCTTCACAGGCCATTCCCCGTTGCCAAGCTCCATAAACGAAGTCTTCGCGCTGTTCCGACGGCAGAATCACGGCAAATCTTCCTTTGGGAGCCAACAGGCGAGCAGCGACATCAAGCAGTTCTGCATGACTGAGACTTCCGCCCAAACGCGCCGTATCGCGTGCTGCAGACGATGTGGCCGGGGAATGCTCAAAATAAGGCGGATTACTTACCACCAAATCATAAGCATGCTCCGCAGGATGATGGCGCACATCTTCACACACCGCATGCAGACGTTCCTTCCAAGGTGAAGCTTCAAAATTCAAAGCAGCCTGCTGTGAGGCATCGGCGTCAATATCTATTCCCGTAATCTGTGCGTCCGCATTGCGCTGAGCCAAGAGAAGGGCAATCAGCCCACTGCCGGTCCCCACATCGAGCACGCGCCGTCCTTCACTACGCACCAGCAGTCCGAGCAACACACCGTCGGTGCCAATCTTCATGGCACATCCTGCGTGGCAAACGCTGAACTGTTTGAAATGAAATGTATCTGAAGAACAACCCATGGCGGAAGATGTTTCAAGTTTTACGAGTGCAAATGTAGTGAGAAGGTTTCAATCACAAAAACAATTGGGTTGGATTTCACCATGGATTTACACCTTTGCGCCCGACATATTTACCATTCATTTGCCGGGAGATTCACTCCTTGACGGTGTCGTTACATTTTGTTTTTCGCCGCAAACTGTAGGGGCGTATCGCATACGCCCTGATGTGAGCGAACTGGCATAATGGCGAAGTCATGCGTGGATTTATCTGCATGATCGACCGGCTGCGCCGGTCATTGTTACTCGGAGAGGCACAGGCGGAGCCCCAGACTGTCGTCGCGAGAGCCTGGGGTGCTGCCGTAACGATTCGACGAGCGGCAGTACCTGGCAATGTCGTACCAACTACCGCCACGATTCACACGGTAAGTACCACTGCCGGGGCCGATTGGATTATTACTCGGACTGCTGCCATAATATTTTTCTCCGTACCAATCGCTACACCATTCATAGACATTACCACTCATGTCATAGAGCCCCAATTCATTGGGGCTTTTTATTCCTACATCGTGGGTGGTTCCACCCGAATTGCCATAGTACCAAGCTACATCTTCGATCGTATTACTTCCGCTGTATTTATAGCCTTTACTTTTGATGCCACCCCTTGCGGCAAATTCCCATTCAGCCTCTGTAGGCAGACGAAAGTTCTTGCCGGTCAGGCTATTTAACTTTGAAATGAATGTTTGGCAGTCTTCCCATGACACTTGTTCCACAGGCTTGCGATTTCCCTTGTAGTATGACGGATTATTGCCCATAACCGCCTGCCACAGTTCTTGTGTCACCTCGTACTTGCAGATATAAAAGCTACTTAATGTCACGCTATGGGCAGGATTATCGTTATTCCCCTCAAATATCGCTGATAACCAACCCTGTTTTCTGGCAACTCCCATAGTAAATCTTCCACCCTGCACATAGATCATATTGTTGGCTAGTTCCTGTAGAATGCGTTCGTGGTCAGAGTTTACAGAAGAGTTGGAAATATTTGACAAATTAATGATCTTTGAACTTGATTCCTCTTCTGTTTTCGGAATATTCGTTGTAATCACAGTGGCTTCGCCTTCATCTTTCGACTCAAGATTCCGGAGGAACTCGGCCACGCTTTGGGTGCGTTTCCTGCGCATCTGCATGGCGGCATCGATGGCGTTGATAACTCTCCCTGAAACGCCCTTCGCCCGCAAGTCTTCAACCGGCAGACCATCTTCCTGAACGATCATGGCCTCAGGCGGCGTGATGCCCGTAAGCAACTTATAGAGGGTTGCGGCCAACGCATAGACATCGCTTTGGGGTGAGAAGGACTGAACGCCGTTCTTCTGATATTGTTCGATCGGGGCATAACCGTGACTGATTCCTACCGGCGTTGTGCTTGTCTGGTTGCCTGTGGTGGAGTCGTATTGCTTGGAAACGCCAAAGTCGATAACTTGAACCTTGCCGTTGTCCTTGCGCTTCATCAGATTACCCGGTTTGATATCCAAATGGTTCAGGTTCTTGCCATGAATATAGGTCAGAGCGCTACCGACTTCACGGATGTAACCGATGGCCTCGGCCTCGGGAATGGCCCCACGACGTTTCACCAAATCATTCAGCGATTCGCCTTCGATATAGTCCATCACATAATAAGCCGTTCCGTTCTCTTCGAAGATGTCGAGGATGCGGACAATATTGGGATGATTCAACTTAAAAATGGTACGGGCTTCCTTGATGAACTTCGTCTTGAACCGCTCGACGATTTCGCGGTTGCCTTCGGTCGGGATGGTGACATGACTCGTCTCTTCATCTCGGTTACAATAGTCTTTAAAGAAAAACTCCTTGATGGCCACTTTGCCTTCAAGCATGGTATTCTCCGCCAGGTAGGTAATACCGAAACCTCCCTGACCGAGCATGGCGATGATTTTGTACTTACCTCCCTGCAAGGTGGAATTAATTTTCAGACTCTGCATTTTTGATCTTTACATTATTGAGTTCGCTATTGTCTACCCATCAAATTGGTGGCGCAAGTTAAGGATTATTTTTGAAAAACATACACGCATTCACTAATAAATCGGCAACCGTCCCACACAAATTGGCATTTTCAGTTCTTCGGAAGCAGCATTTTCAAGGGCAAATATCGAATCATAGTTATTCACCGTTACCATTTCATGTGAGCGAACCGGTCAAACGAAGGAGATGTTTAGGGTGGAATCAATGGGAAAACCTTGCTCGGTTTCCGAGGAACGTTTTCCAGGGCGGGAAAACCTTGCCCGGTTTCCGAGGGACATTTTCCCAAGCGGGAAAACCTTGCCCGGTTTCCGAGGAACATTTCCCCGGGCGGGAAAACCTTGCCCGGCTCCAGGGGAACGTTTTCCCGGGCGGGAAAACCTTGCCCGGCTCGTGGGGAACGTTTTCCCGGGCGGGAAAAGCTTGCCGCGCTCGTGGGGAAC
>CALZOH010000132.1 GCA_945827465.1 uncultured Prevotellaceae bacterium | reverse complement strand
AATACGATACACTTTAATTGTTAATTACGTGTGAAGTAAATCTGTATCATGACATCAAAGCCTTTTTGCACACGTGCAAAACCTCCATGCAAACGTTCAAAGCCCTTTTGCACACGGCGCAAAACCGTCCTGCAAACGTTCAATGACCTTTTGTACACGGCGCAAAACCGTCCTGCAAACGTTCAACCCAAATCGGTCATTAGAAACTGATTTTCGTGGTGTGATTTGTAACTATCAGATATATAGCAATTTATAATTAGAATTTTCTAATGGCGGTCATTAGAAAATCAGTTTAGAATAGCATTGTATATTAACGAGTTACAGACGTGCCACGGAAAAAATCAGTTTCTAATGACCGATTTGGGTTCAATGACCTTTTGTACACGGCGCAAAACCGTCCTGCAAACGTTCAATACCCTTTTGTACACGACACAAAACCGTCATGCAAACGTTCAATGCCCGATTGTTCTTTGTGTAAAACCTCCCTGCAAATGTTCAATGACCAATTGTTCATGCTACAAAACCGTATTGTCTGAACGGGAATAAAAAAATAGATCTCATATTACCAAAACACTAATGCCCGATTTGGATTTAGATCATATTCCATGTAACTTTGTCATAAAATCAACCATTTGTATGAATTATGGATAAACGACGAATTGAAGAATATTGCACAAATTGAGCATTCAAGGCATAGAAGCCTGTACAACTTTGTAGAAACACACCCTTAGTTATCATTAAAAAAACACATATTCACAGGTACTTCAAGGAGTTTTGGTATCTGATTTAGCAAATCATAAATATCATTTTGATGAGCTTCTATTTCTGTTTCACCCCATTTTCCGTAATCATGGGTTATTTGATACATAACCCTTCGATTGGGTTGCAGTTCCGGTTCGATTTTAGCCTTCTCAGTAGGTCCTTTATCATTAAGACTGGAGTTCTTCCGTTTGCTTATAAGGCACAGATTACCTATCTTGTTAATATTTGCCGTGCCTGTATTTTGATAAGATTGCGGTAGATGATGTTCCACGGAATTGTAGTATTTGAATTGAAATTCCTTAATCTGATTTGCATATCGAATAGTTGTATTTTCTTGCAGAGAGGCAATCCAATAGAGGTAATCAATGAAATTCAATAGGAAATGAGGAGTATCAGTTCCTGCAGCCATAATGTCTTTATCAGTCTTATCCCAATTACTTTTCAAATTCTTATAATACTTTATTAACCAGGAATCAAGATGTGCAGATAAGCTTTTTTCTGTAACTTGCTCAATGTTTTCACCATTCTCATATAACCAGTGTAAAAGATCGTAAAGCCATTCTTTATATTTCTTGTTACGGAACGTAACTTGGAGCATGGATTGTTGTTTGATGACTCTACTGTTATTTAAATATTTTTCTTCTTCATTATCGTTGTTATCGTAACCGCAAAATGAGTTCTTCAATTTTAATATCTGTCTGCCGTTATAGTCATATCTGTATGGACATAGTAATCGCCATTTTAAATTTTCGTCTTCTTCATCATTTCCCTGCATCTTTATGACATAACGGTCAAATAGTGTACGGATTATTAGAAGGAATTTAATGAAATCCATTGAATTGGTAATATAATTTGGCCTTTCTGTAGGCATCTTATCAGCATTAAGAGGGATTTCATCATTACCTTGTGTCATGTTCTTACTTCTATAAAGCCTAAAGACATGCATTAGTAAGTTCGGAAAGTCTATTATTGCACGATATTTCACATCTGGTTCATATCCTGATTCACCGGTATTTCTATTTGTATCATTAGTATTTTCATTCAAAATTTCCTCAATGCTTCTATTTTCAATTAGATTACTTTGCTCGGTTTCAATCGCTTTTAGACAATCAAAATTAAGCGTATCAAAATTAGTGCCGAATAGTCCTTTGCTTCGGTAGTTGGATAGCGTCTGTTGTATAGGTAAGTCCATCTGTGAACACCCATCCCATATTGTAGCAAATATGTTTCTTTCGCTGTCGTCCAACCCTTGCATAAGTAAGGCTTTCACAATCTCATGCGATTGTAGCTGCTCACCACGATTGTTCATTATTTCAAAGTACGATGCTACATCGGTGTCTTGTGGTAATGGTATGCGTACAAGAATTACTTTAGATGAAATATATTCCGCTAAGAAAGCCCGCTGATTGGATGTCATTTCTTTAAGAGTAATTGTCTCATCGTCATTACCAGTTCTAATCTTAAAATCTTCAACTGTTCTTAGGGCATCTTTTAGACGGCTGATTTTGTTGTTATCAACTTTATCATAGTCATTTTTGAAATTATCCCATGATTTTGTAAACAAGTCTGCAAAGAATCTTTCAACTTCCGGACGTGAGTCGTAAGTCAAACATGGAGTTTTAAGAATATCCAGATATTTGCAGATAAGATGCAAACAAGTTAAACGTTGTTGCCCATCAATTACTTCCCACATTCCATCTCTGCGCTCTAAAACTACTAACGAGCCAAGATAGTAATTACCGCATTCATCATTCTTCAATTTTGGTGCGTTGTCGTATATATCTTGTATCAATTGTCCGATTTGCTCTTCTCCCCATGCAAAATTTCTTTGATACAGAGGCACGACATATTTATCCTCCCATATTTGAGCGATGGTTTTATTTAAAGATCGTTCTTTGTTCATCATCTACTAATCAAATAATTCAATTACCTTATTTACCACAAAATTCCTCAATGTCTTTTTCTGGTATACAGAAGCTCTGTTGATAATTTCAGACAAATCAGAAATGCTTTTGGCATGGTTTATTTGGGCAAAAATCCACCCTGAAGAAGAATGACTACTCATTGTGGCATATCGCACCTGTTTCTTTTCTAATCGTATTCGATAGAGACAGATATATACAGCTTTATAGAGATGATTTACACCTTTTTCTCCGAATCTGTCAAAAATGAGGATTATTGCTGATTTATACACATCTCTTATATAGCTGTCACCACTGCGTTGAGAGCCTTCATATTTGCAAAAAGAGCGATAAAAGTCTTTGAAACCAGATAGCTGAGAAGAATCTGGTTGCATAAAAATTCTTTTATATATTTCAATGTATGTTTCAACCCAATCAAAGAAAGGCTTACCGTTTACAATGAGTTGGTTGATATTGGCAAATGGCGAAATGTTGTCCGGATCTCCGTGGTTAAAACGGCTCTTTACTTTCAAAAGCCCGGTATTCATCAATTGCATTAAATTTGTAGCAATTTGCTGTTGCACGAGACTATTCTGATAGGCAAATTCAATAGGGGAATCTCTGTCAATTGTGAAACCTTTGAATTCATCGACATGTTGCTTTGAAAATCGTCCAGCATCCTCGCTTCGAGACCATAGTCTGCATCGGTACAAATGCTCATTGATAAGTTGTCGTAGGAGATCTCTTGGAGCGTTATTTTTGTTGGTATATATTGCTGCATCCTCCCATCGTACATCACAATCAATTTTTTCTTTGCGTGAGGATGATACCATAGCACGGATATGGTATGCTTTCAACAAGTTGTAGGCTTCCAATTCTTTTCCTCGTCCGTTTTGAGTTTCAAACAACTGAAACGCTTCATTCAATTGTTTTACTATTACTCTGACAACCTGGCAGCAATTAGATATATAATTGAGGAAATCTTGTCTGTCAGATTGGACAAGATTAAATTCTATCCATTCCCGTATAAAATTGCTATTTTCACGTATATGACAGAAAGAGTCTGTATGGTTGAATTCTAATTTAGGCAAATCACTTTTGCAATCTAAGGCTCTTTCGATAAGATACAACGTTGTTATACGTTGTTGTCCATCCACAATTTCAAGTAGATTGTCTTTATTATGTAAAATAACGCTGCCTATCAAGTAATCTTGTTTTCCATTCGCACGAGCATTGTTTATATCGTTAAGTAATTGTTCAACATTCTTGTAGTTCCATCGATACGGGCGTTGGTATTCTGGTATGTGTAGATTGGAAAGCGACATTAAGTCACCAACTTTAATTTTTTGTGCATCAACATCGCTTTCAATCTGATTATCATTGACCCTATTGCATACTCCTTGACTGCGCTCAAAATTTAATATATGTGGCCGCATGATTCTGTCAATTTCCAAGAAAGCATCTTGAATTTCATTCCAAGACGAAAGGTCGCGTTGCAATGTCAAGCAGCAACGTTTTCTCCACCAATGTTCTGCTACTATTCGTGGGTCGGTTACAACTCTATCGAAGTAATTCCTTATGGGACGCCAATTTGGACCTTCTATATGCAGATGTACTTTTTCGTTATGGTATTCGTAGTGCAAATATTCTCCCATTAGTGTACCTGCTTGAATATACCACCAATTTCCATCTCCAAGATTTACAGCCTGATTAGGAAATACCTTGTTGGCAAATTCCAATATCTGCTCTTTAGATATATCTATCATATCAGGTTATTATATAACTTAATGTATTGTTTAGCTGTTCAAATCCATACTTTGGTATCCATTGATCTTACCACATACTCCAATAGTTATCCTATCTGTTAGATTTGCGAAAACAGATAGAAATTCCGCATTTCTTGATGAGCGATGCAAGGTGTTAATTATTTGGTAGCATCGCAAATGCCGCGCAAGTAACCGATGGATTCAGCAACGCCGGGGTGTGGATTCTTTCCATTTTTTTCAAACTCCAAAGACACTTTTCCCTTGTATTTGATTTGACGGAGTGTTTTGATGATGGGTTTGAAGTCCATAACGCCGCGTCCCATTTCCCAAGTCTGTCCTGCTTTTGATGCAGCTGATTCATCTTTGATGTGGATGTCGTAAATCCAATCTTTGTAACGCTTCATATCTTTGATGATGTCTTCACCCATGCGTACGCTGTGACCCAAGTCCATGCAGCAACCTACGCCTAATTTAGGGTCTTTAACCATTTCAACCACCTTACGGATATTGGGGAAAGGTGCACCGTCTGGACCATGAGTGTGGATGGCTACTTTGATGCCGGTTTCGGCTACTTTTTTGATCGTATAGTCTATCAATTCATATTTGGGTACACCAATAAATACTTTGGAACCATAACGTGCGGCATAAGCAAAAGCACGGTCGACTTCAGCTTCGTTATTCATGTAAATAGGTCCTAAAATATAGCCTTCTACACCATATTGCGCACATTTTTGTTTGAATGCTTCCATCTCTTCCTTAGTAGAGTTAAGAGGAAGCCAAAAATCTTTTATTGAAAGATACTTTACGCCCAAACTTTTGAGGTATTCCAGTGTTTGGTCTATGTTGAAACTACGGTAGGTGTATCCGGCGATACCAATTTGGAAATCGTCAGAACCTCGTGGACCTTCAACCAATTGAGCATGGCCTGGTAGGCAGAACAACATTGCGGCAGCAAATGCCATTATAGAAAATAGACGTTTCATGATGATATTATTTAAAAATAAGATATGTTTGATGGAGCAAATTTAATACTTTCTCCACGATGCACTGCCTTTTTGTTTTAACTTTGCGACATAGTTACTGATATTCTTACAATGGAAAAGTTGAGTTTTTTCAAAAATAGCAGTTTGCTTGTGTTTTTTTTATGTTGTCAATCCACGATGCACTGCCTTTTTGTTTTAACTTTGCGACATAGTTACTGATATTCTTACAATGGAAAAGTTGAGTTTTTTCAAAAATAGCAGTTTGCTTGTGTTTTTTTTATGTTGTCAATGTTTATGGTCACAAGATTTGGTTGAATCTTATCGCCGAGCAAATGGTTTGTATAGTCAATTTGCTGGTAAGGCTGTGAATTTAGATCTATCTCCTCATGCCGTGGAAGGGCAGGGGAGTGCTTCCTTTTGGTATGTATTGCAAAACCAAGAAGGCAAACGTGAATACAGGCTCTTGAATGGTGAAGATTTGTCTGACCGACTACTGTTTGATATAGAAGAATTGAGAATAGCTTTGTCTGACAAATTGGGTCGTGTGTTGAAACTGGAAGAGGTGAGGCTAGAGGGCTTTTCTTATGATGCCAACGCAAGTAAGATTCGGTTTTCTTTTCAAGGAAACAATTATGAATATCATTTGGTCAGTCATGAACTGACGGCACGGCAGCAGAATGGTAATAGACGTCAGGGACGTCAGCGTCATTGGATGGAGGTGGATGATGAGCGAGCTACAACTCCCATTCTGTCGCCTGATGGTAGTACGGAGGCATTTATTCGTGATAATAATGTTTGGGTACGTGATGTAAAGAACCGTAAAGAACATTGCTTGACGATGAATGGTACGCAGGCGTTCTATTATTCTTCGCGTCTGCAATGGTCACCCGATGGGCAGTGGCTGGCAACTTGTAAACTTAGACCGGCAGAAAAGCATTACGTATATTATGTGGAGTCGTCACCGGTTGGACAAGTACAACCCGTGCTGCACAAGCAGGAATATGCCAAACCTGGCGATGAACTCAACTTTAAAGTTCCTTGTTTGATGCATGTGAAGTCTGGTAAAGTGATAGAGCCTTCGACAACGTTATTTCCTAATCCCTATTGGGTGGAATCAGTGCGTTGGGATGCAGATAGTCGTGCCATCACATTTGAATATAATGAGCGTGGTCATCAAGTGTATCGACTATTGGAACTATCAACTGAAACCGGACAGGTTCGTACTTTGATAGAAGAGAAAAGTGATAAATATGTTAACTATCCTTTTCTTTGGTCTCGTCATTTAAGTGATGGACGTCATATTCTTTGGGCCAGTGAACGTGATGGTTATAAGAATCTTTATCTTTTTGACCGGAAATCGGTGGGGAAACCCAAGCAGATAACTCGTCAGCAGTGGTATATACGCGAAGTGTTGAAAGTGGATGAGGAAAAGCGCCTTATTTATTTCTCTGCCAATGGTGGGGTAGAGAATGAAGATCCATATTTTATCCATTATTACCGAGTGGATTTTGATGGGCGTCATCTCACTTGTTTAACACCGTCAAAGGGAACTCATTCTGCTGTATTTTCATCAGATTGGAAGTATCTGATCGATACGTACTCCACCATATCTACTCCTCCCGTTACGGAACTTCGCAGTGCTTTGGATGGAAAATTGCTGAAAACATTGGCTACAGCCGATATTTCACGTTTGTTGCAGGCTGGTTGGAGAGCTCCCGAATCGTTTTGTGCCAAGGGTAGAGATGGTAAGACTGATATTTGGGGAGTCATTGTGCGTCCAACTCATTTTGATTCTACCCGACGTTATCCTGTGGTAGAATATATCTATGCCGGACCGGGTAGTCAATATGTTCCCAAATCATTTCGTCCCTTCTTATGGGACATGACTAATTTGGCTGAACTAGGATTTATCGTGGTGCAGGTAGACGGAATGGGAACATCTTTCCGTTCACGTGACTTTGAAACTGTCTGCTATAAGAATCTGCAAGATGCAGGACTTCCTGATCACATAGCTTGGCTTAAAGCTGCTGCAGGTCGCTATCCCAGTATTGACACTTCGAGAGTAGGCATCTTTGGAGCGTCGGCCGGTGGACAAGAAAGTACGGCGGCCGTCTTGTTCCATCCTGAATTCTATAAAGCTGCCTATAGTGCTTGCGGTTGTCATGATAATCGAATGGACAAAGTTTGGTGGAATGAACTTTGGATGGGCTATCCTATTGACAGTTCCTATGTGAAAGCCTCGAATGTAGCCAATGCTCATTTATTGAAACGTCCGTTGATGCTTGTAGTAGGAGAAATGGATGATAATGTCGATCCGGCGTCTACCATGCAAGTGGTTTCGGCTCTCATTAAGGCTGGAAAAAACTTTGAATTGGTCGTATTGCCCGGTGAGCGCCATACGATGGGTGGAAGTTATGGTGAGCATAAGCGTTATGACTTCTTCGTGAAGCATCTGATGGGCCTTGAACCGCCAGCCTGGGATGATGTGAAGTAGTCAGAAGTGATAATTTTAGTCTGTTATTCTGTCATTTTAATGACAAACTAATTTGTTTTTGCAACACAGACGGATAATTCTTCTTGCGGACAAACATTGCTAATAATCTTATCGTGTCAACTCATACTGGCATTATATGATTGCTGAGAAAATAAATCACATTAGCGATGTCACCTTTTCAGCTTCTTCTTGTTGTTAGTATGAATCGGTTCAATAAATAACAAGAAGTTTAACATCAAAAATAATTTTAGTTTATGGATAGTTACGATATCTTTGGTATTATAATGATAATGGGAGTAAGTGTTATTTTACCCATTACAGTAATTTCTCTATTTTTACGAAGAAAGATGGATTCGGAGAAGATTAAGAAAGAAATTATTCTTGCAGCACTTGAGAAGAATGCCAACATTGACATTGAGAATTTGGTGAGAAAATTGAATACTCCCGAAAAATTGCTGAAGGAAAAACTCCTGCAAAAATTGCAGATAGGGCTTGTTTCTGTTTTCCTTGGAGTAGGGTTATTAGCTGTTATTGGATGTTTTGCATATACTGGCGGCCATTATCGAGAAGATTTTAATGTATTTGGATTCCTTGGTGCAGTTTTTCTTGCTGTTGGCATAGCGTTTATGATAAGCTATTTCGTAGGCAGGAAGATGCTCGCCAAGGAGATGGAGGCAGAGGAACAAAACCTGCGACAGGTAAAATAGAGATAATGACGCGTGAGCAGTTCATAAAATTGGTCAACGACGAGCAGGAAGCACTTCGTGGATTCTTGCTCGCCCTCTGCTGTGGCAATAAGGATGATGCTGACGATATTGCTCAAGAAGCTTTGGTCAAGGCATATCTTGCCTCAGTGGGTTATCAAGATAAGGGACGCTTTCGGTCGTGGCTCTTTAAAATTGCGCAGAACACATTTCTCAATCATAAGGCAGCCCAACATACATTTGAAAGCATAGATGAAGCAAGATCATTCTTAGATACAAGTGACATGGATGCAAAATATGCCCGTCATGAGCTCTACCTTGCTCTCGCCACCTTGCCTCCCAAGGAGCGGGCTGCCATTGTACTGTTTTACCTTGATGGGCACTCTATCCGAGATATTTCTAAGATAACGGATACGAGCGAAGAAGCTGTGAAGAAACAACTTTCGCGAGGTCGCGACAAACTAAAAACAAGATTAAAACTATGATGAAAGATAAAG
>CALZOH010000131.1 GCA_945827465.1 uncultured Prevotellaceae bacterium | reverse complement strand
GACTAGTCGAAGATTGGGTCAAAAGCAATTTGGGTAACGCATGACGAAAACAGGAAAAAATCCGCTTGTAAGAAGATGGATAATTATTTGTCTATCATAAGAGGGCGTGTCGGCTATTTTTTGACACACCCTCTTTGCTTGATAGTATTTGAGAAAGTTGAAGTATATTTCAGCGCGTCTCAGACTTCTTCGTTACCGGCAAGTTTCAATAGGTATTGTCCGTATTCGTTCTTCGCCATCGGTTGTGCTGTTTCGCGCAGTTGTGCAGGTGTAATCCATCCGTTTTCTAAGGCAATGCCTTCCAAACAAGCAACCTTGAGGCCTGTTCGTTTTTCAATGACTTCAATAAAGGTAGATGCTTCGCTCAAACTCTCATGGGTTCCGGTATCGAGCCAGGCAAACCCTCGTCCAAGGGTTTCAACTTTCAATCTTTCCTGTTGTAGATATTCTTGATTAACAGTAGTGATTTCCAACTCACCACGTGCGCTGGGTTGGATGGTTTCAGCAATGCCCACTACGTCGTTGGGATAAAAGTAAAGTCCCACAACCGCATAATTGCTTTTGGGATGAGTCGGCTTTTCTTCAATGGAAAGACAATTCTTGTGTTCATCAAATTCAGCCACCCCATATCTTTGTGGGTCATTGACTCTGTAACCGAAAATACAGCCTTTCCCTTTCTTTTCAACCGTGTCAACGGCTCTTTTCAGTATGTCGGGCAGTCCGCTTCCGTAGAAAATGTTGTCGCCCAAAACGAGACAAACATTGTCAGAACCAACAAAGTCTTTTCCGATGATAAAAGCTTGTGCCAATCCGTCGGGAGAAGGCTGCTCAGCATAAGATAAACTCAATCCCATCTGTTTGCCATCGCCTAAAAGACGTTTGAAGGAAGGTAAGTCGGTGGGGGTGGATATAATGAGTATTTCGCGGATGCCGGCCAACATCAATACTGACAATGGATAATAAATCATGGGCTTGTCGTAGATAGGAATTAATTGTTTGCTAATTCCTTTAGTAATAGGGTAAAGACGTGTACCGCTTCCGCCTGCTAAAACGATTCCTTTCATAAGGATGATTTTTTATTGAATAATTGATTAGACATTTTTATAACTGCTTTCAGCAATTTATTACCTGTCTGTTAAATAAATATCTTGGTTGGGACTTCCTGTCGTGGAAGTGATGTGCTCTAATGTTTATTTGCAAAGATAGAAAAGATTAAGTAAAGAATAACTATATTCTCGAAAATAATGTGTAATTTTGCTACGCTGGCAAATAACTATGCGCAGTGTCAGACTCTAATTGTTTGACGAACTGAAAACAATATCAACAACCAATATAACATTTTTGCAATGAAAAAACTTTTATTATTTGCAGGTGTAGTGGTAGCTATGTTTACCTCCTGCTCAAAAGGGACAGCTCCCTTTACTACTGATTCAGGGCTGAATTCCAAGGATTTTGAAATTATGGTTGATAGCATTCAGACTCAACTGTATGTAATGAAGAATGCTTCCGGCATGGAAGTGACTTTTACCAACATTGGTGCCCGTATTGTATCTATTATGGTGCCCGACAAAGAGGGAAAAATGACTGATGTGGTATTGGGCTTTGACAGCATTGGAAAATATCAGAACATCCCTTCAGATTTTGGTTCAGCCATTGGACGTTATGCCAATAGAATCAATCAAGGACAGATTACAGTAGAAGGTCAGACCATCCAATTGCCCACCAACAATTACGGACACTGTCTGCATGGCGGTCCGAAGGGTTGGCAATACCGCATTTTCTCGGCTAAGCAAATTGATCCGACCACGATTGAGTTTTCACTCTTCTCGCCAGATGGTGAAATGAATTTCCCTGGAAACGTAAAAGCCAAGGTAGTCTATCGTTTGACTGACGATAATGCTATCGATATTCAGTATGAGGCTACTACTGATGCGGAAACGGTTATCAATATGACCAATCATTCTTATTTCAATCTTAATGGTGATCCTTCAAAGCCGATAACGGATAATATCCTGTATCTTAATGCCGATAAGTTTACTCCGGTTGACAGTACGTTTATGACAACCGGTGAAATTACATCCGTGTTTGAAACCCCGATGGATTTCACGGAGCCTACAGCAATCGGTGCACGCATTGACGATGACAATCAGCAGTTGAAAAATGGACATGGATATGACCACAACTGGGTGCTCAATACCAATGGTGACGTAAATTCATTGGCTGCCAGTGTGACATCTCCTGTTACGGGTATTGTATTGGAAGTTTACACCGATCAACCCGGTATTCAGATTTACACTGGTAACTTCTTGGACGGAACAGTTACCGGTAAGAAGGGAATTACATATCCTCGCCGCAGTGCCATTTGCCTCGAAACACAAGTTTATCCTGATAGCCCCAATAAGTTTATTCAGGGTGTAGAAGGATGGCCTTCTGGTTATCTGAATCCGAGTGAAGTATATCACCATCACACCATCTTCAAATTTTCGGTAGCTAAATAAGCAATACTTTTTTATATAATATAAAGAGAGGAATTCAGTAGGACGTTACTGCTGTTTTCCTCTCTTTTCGTTGTTTGTTAATGGGTTTTATTGTTGAACCATCATGCGTGAGGGTGGTCAGGATTACTGTCAGGAGGATATTCTGTCTACCGCTTCACGTCATTGCCGATTGGAAGGTGATGAGTGAGGGCTGAAGGCGGTAGATGTTTTTTGAATCAAACGGAAAGGTGTTGTAGGACCTGGAAAGGTTTTGCCCAAGCCATGCAGGCTCTTTCCTGCCTCAGTTGATGTTGATGCGCCAATTAGTGGATTGACAGAATCTACAATGTTGGGCTTGTTTCCTGCTAAAAGTGTCGTTGTAGATGTGACAGCCGCCACTGATACGGCCAATAGAAGTTTATAAATAATCATAATGAAAAGAGGTATCGTCAATAAATGAATGCAAACAAACGAAAATACAACAAGATTTTTATTATCTTGCCTTAGTAAATACCAGTGTTGAGGAATTCCATTCATGCCTTGACCGATGCGGGGCATATGCAACAATCGTGTTGGAGATATTATAGGATGTTTGTTGATTTATTTATTCGGCATTTTGGGAGAATTAGCGTAATTTTGCAAACTCATTGACAAAAGAAGAAGAACGATATGGAGGTAGCTTTATTGGCATCGGGCGGTGTCGACAGCGCAGTAGCCGCGCATCTGCTTTGCGAAAGGGGCGAGAAGCCTCATTTATTTTATATCAAAATTGGCGCAGATGAGGAATCTGAGTTCAGTTGTACGATGGAGGAAGATTTGGAGATGGTGAATCTTCTGGCTCATCAATATGGACTTCAGGTGGATGTGGTAGACTTGCATGCCGATTATTGGTCGCGTGTCATTTCTTATTTGATTGACCGTGTGAAAAGGGGGCTTACACCTAATCCCGACGTGATGTGTAACAGCCTGATTAAGTTTGGTTGTTTTTATGACAAGGTAGGGCAATATTTCGATCAGACTATTACGGGGCATTATGCTACTACTGTGATGTGGAATGGTGTGAAGCATTTGGCTACCGCTCTTGATCCGGTAAAGGATCAGACGGATTTTCTCTGCCAGATTTCGCCGGAGCAACTTGCCAATTTAGACTTTCCTGTAGGGCATTTGATGAAGCACGAAGTTCGTGCTATTGCCGACCGAATGAAGTTGCCGCCAGCTCAGCGACGTGACAGCCAAGGTATCTGCTTCTTGGGTAATACTACGTATAATGCGCTATTGAAGCATTATTTGGGAGAGCGACCGGGACAAATTATAGAGTGGGAGACCGGTACAAAATTAGGAGAGCATCCTGGTTATTGGTATTTCACCATTGGACAGCGTAAAGGTTTGCGTTTGGGAGGTGGTCCGTGGTTTGTTGTGCATAAAGATACACGTCGCAATCGGGTATATGTTTCTCGTGGGGCAGCTGAAGAGTTGTTGTGCCATGAACTTCGTCTGGCAGATTTCCATACGATTGCTACTCCTGAACTTGACCATGAACCGCAAGGTGAAAAGGTCTGCTTTAAGATTCGCCACTCGCCGGAATTTGAGTCGGGAACGTTCAGTGCAACGGATGAAGGTTATGTGTTAACGCCTGACCGGCCGTTGCGTGGTGTGGCTCCTGGTCAGTTTGCGGTGGTTTATTGTCCGTTGGAGGATGGTCGGAAGGTGTGTTGGGGTAGTGGTGAGATCGCTCTGTCTACCAATCGCGCTCGCCGGCCGGCGAAGATGGATGGTACAACCCCTCAAAAGTGAAATTTGAGTTTGCAAATGAATATTTAGTCACAGATTTTGGGAAAATCATGAATATTTATCCTAAAATACCACTTGTTTTTGAATATTTGTTCTATTGATTAATGGTGCGAAACCGTAACTTTGCATGCAAATAGATAAAAACATCGAAATAGAATGGCAAACAAACGTACTCGCCTGGACGTTTTGCGGCGATTATTTGAGAATAATAGCTACGATAACCAAGTAGACATCCTGAATGATTTAAAGAATGAGGGATTTATGGTTGCTCAGCCTACGTTGTCACGCGATATGCGTCAGCTGAAAGTGTCGCGTATATATAATAAGGACGGGAAGACAGTGTATGTGCTTCCGAATGAAAAGAAGTTTAATCACGTGAGTCACGAAAAACGTCGCAAGGAAAAAGTGACGCAGAGTTTCGGTTTCCTGTCGTTGTCGTTTTCGGGTAATATCGCTGTGGTGAAGACGCTGCATGGTTACGCCAATAGCTTGGCTGCCGAGATTGATGAGTTTGAGGTGCCCGAAGTTCTCGGTTCGTTGGCGGGTGATGATACCATTTTATTGGTGTTGAAAGAAGGAGCTTCGAGAGAGGCCGTCCGGAGTCTGATTAGGAACATTGTTCCCGGTTATGACGAGGAATGACATTTAAAATTGATAATAGAAAAAGAAAACAGATATATATTACTTTAACGAGTAAGAAAATGGAAAAATATGATGACGGTATCCGTGTATTTGTGGCAGAGGCTTCTGACGAAAAATATGTGGATACAATATTGGAAACAATCACCAATGCTGCTAAAGTTCGCGGTTCAGGCATTGCCAAACGTACTCATGAGTATCTGGCCACAAAAATGCGCGAGCGCAAGGCCATTCTGGCTCTGAAGGACGATGAGTTGGCAGGTTTCTGCTACATTGAGAGTTGGGAAAACAAGCATTATGTGGCCAACTCGGGTTTGATTGTCGTGGAAAAGTTCCGCGGCCATCACTTGGCTACCCGCATCAAGGAAGTGGCCTTTACGTTGAGTCGTCTGCGTTGGCCTCATGCCAAACTGTTTGGCTTGACCAGTAGTGGAGCGGTGATGAAAATCAATACTCACTTGGGTTATGTGCCTGTTCCGTTTTCAGAACTGACACAAGATGATGAATACTGGAAGGGTTGTGGTACGCCTGAGAATCCTTGTTGCATCAATTGCGATGTGTTGGCGCGTACAGGTCGTAAGTATTGTGTTTGTACCGGTATGTTATACGACCCTGAAAAGCATCCTGAAGAAGTACTCCCGGTAGAACTCCCTGCCGATGTGGTGGCAATGGCCAAGAAGGCAGCTGAGTTGGATTTAAGATAATACCTTATATAAAGAATAACAGAAACAAATAAAGATATGGCAAAAAAAGTGGTAGTAGCCTATAGTGGCGGACTCGACACAAGTTATACCGTTATGTATTTGGCAAAAGAAAAAGGTTATGAAGTATATGCAGCCTGTGCCAATACTGGTGGTTTTTCGGAAGAACAACTTCGTAAGAACGAAGAAAACGCCTATAAGTTGGGTGCCAAACAGTATGTCACACTCGACGTGACACAAGAGTATTATGAGAAGAGCTTGAAGTATATGATTTTCGGAAATGTGATGCGTAACAATTGTTATCCCATCTCAGTGTCGTCGGAGCGTATCTTCCAGGCCATTGCCATTGCCCGTTATGCCAATGAAATCGGTGCCGATGCCATTGCGCACGGTTCGACTGGTGCTGGTAATGATCAGATTCGTTTCGATATGACTTTCCTGGTGCTTGCTCCGGGTGTGGAAATCATTACCCTTACGCGCGACTGCGCTTTGAGCCGTAAGGAAGAGGTGGATTACTTGAACCAGCATGGATTCTATGCTGATTTTACCAAACTGAAATATTCTTACAATGTAGGTATTTGGGGAACTTCCATCTGTGGTGGTGAGTTGCTCGACTCTACCCAAGGTCTGCCCGAGGAGGCGTATCTGAAGCACGTGACTCGCGAGGACGAATCTATTCTGAAGATTACGTTCAAGGAGGGAGAAATTGTGGCTGTGAATGATGAGCCGTTTGAAGATAAGATCAAGGCCATTCAGAAGATTGAAGAATTAGGTGCTGCCTATGGCATTGGCCGTGATTGTAACGTGGGCGATACGATTATTGGCATTAAAGGTCGTGTAGGTTTTGAGGCTGCAGCTCCAAAACTTATTATCGAGGCTCATCGTTTGCTCGAAAAGAGTACGCTGAGCAAGTGGCAGCAGTATTGGAAAGACCAGTTGGCCAATTGGTACGGTATGTTCTTGCACGAGAGTCAGTATCTGGAGCCCGTAATGCCCGATTTGGAAGCCTTCTTGCAGAGTTCGCAGCGTCATGTCAACGGAACGGCCATCTTGCGCCTTCGTCCGCTGGGCTTTGAGACCGTGGGCGTTGACAGTGAAGACGACCTGTTAAAGTCAAAGTTGGGAGAGTATGGCGAGATGCAGCATGGCTGGACGTCTGAAGAGGCCAAGGGCTTCATCAAGGTGCTCAGTACGCCGCTCCGCGTTTATTATGGTATTCACAAGAACGAAAAAAGATAAGGAATGGAAACGCATAACAGACTGACCAAGTCGCCGAATAAATGGATTTCGGGTGTGTGTGCCGGTATTGCCGAGTTCTTGGGCCTGTCGATTGACGGTGTGCGTTTGACTTGGCTCTTTATTACGCTATTTACAGCCTTAATGCCCGGTTGCTTGGCCTATCTGTTGTTGCATTTCCTCATGCCTAAAAGAGAAGAGATATGATTAAGGTTGGTATATTAGGTGGTGCCGGTTATACGGGAGGCGAGCTTACTCGTTTGCTGATCAATCATCCCGATGTCGAGATTGTCTTCATTCACAGTGAGAGCAATGCCGGTAATAAGGTGGCCGATGTTCACGAAGGTCTCTACGGTGATACCGATTTGGAGTTTTCTTCCGAGATGCCCTTCGATGAAGTGGACGTTTTGTTCTTCTGTTTCGGCCATGGCAAGAGCGAAGCTTTCTTGCGTGAGCATCCTGTTCCTGAAAGGGTGCGCATTGTCGATTTTGCCCAAGACTTCCGTTTGGCGGCACCTAGCAACGACTTTGTGTATGGTCTGCCCGAATTGCAGCGTGATACTATTGCGAAGGCTACGCGTGTGGCCAATCCCGGATGTTTTGCTACGTGTATTCAATTGGGCTTGCTCCCACTTGCAGCTGCCGGAAAATTGGAGGGTATTGTTTCAGTCAATGCGATTACGGGTAGTACGGGAGCTGGTGTGAAGCCCTCGGCAACTACGCATTTTAGTTGGCGCTCGGGAAACATGAGTGTATATAAAGCGTTCCGTCACCAGCATGTACCCGAAATCATGCAGTCGTTGCGCACTTTGCAGCCTTCAACTTCGGTGGTGTTGGACTTCCTGCCTTATCGAGGAGATTTTCCACGCGGTATCTTTTGTACCGAAGTGCTTCGTACTGAAATGACCATTGAAGAGGTGCAACGTATCTACGAAGAGTTCTACGCTTCGAGTCCGTTTACGCACTATGTGCGGTCGGCTGTCGACATGAAGCAGGTGGTCAATACCAACAAGTGCCTGATTCATGCCGAGCGCATCGACGACAAGTTGCTTATAACAAGTTGTATCGACAACCTTCTCAAAGGTGCTGCCGGTCAGGCTGTCGAAAATATGAATCTTTTGTTCGGATTACCTGAAGACCGTGCTCTTCGATTGAAGGGAATCGGCTTCTAACGTTCATTTCAAACCAAACTTAGAATTAATGGAATTATTTAATGTATATCCTCTTTACAACGTTTCCATCGCCAAAGGGCGTGGTTGTCGTGTGTGGGATGAGGCGGGAACGGAGTATCTCGACCTCTATGGCGGTCATGCCGTTATCAGCATCGGTCATTGTCACCCCTATTATGTGGACAGGATGTCGAATCAGTTGAATTGCTTGTCATTTTATTCAAACTCTGTTGTGAATCCTTTGCAGAAGCAATTGGCTAATTTGCTTGGTCCGGCGAGTGGTTACGACGATTATCGCTTGTTCTTGATCAACAGCGGTGCTGAGGCTAATGAAAATGCGCTTAAACTGGCTTCCTTCAAGACAGGCAGGAAGCGCATTTTGTGTGCCGACAAGGCTTTCCACGGCCGTACGTCGTTGGCGGTTGAAGTGACCGATAACGAGAAGATTCAGGCTCCCGTCAACCGTAACGGTCACGTCACCTTCTTGCCTTTGAATGATTTGGAAGCCTGGGAGGCCGAACTGTCGAAGGGAGATGTATGTGCCTGTATCTTGGAGTGCATCCAGGGTGTTGGCGGCATCCGTATGGCTACGGAGGAGTTTGCCCAAGGATTGGAACGAGCTTGCAAACGCACCGGAACGGTCTTGATTTGCGACGAGATTCAGTGTGGTTACGGTCGTAGCGGCAAGTTTTTTGCTCATCAATATTTAGGCATTCGTCCCGACATTATCACGATGGCTAAAGGCATGGGAAATGGTTTCCCCATTGGCGGATTGCTGATTGCTCCCCATTTTGAGGCTGTTTACGGACAACTCGGAACAACGTTTGGAGGTAACCACTTGGCCTGTATGGCGGCCATTTCGGTGCTCGAAGTAATGAAGGAAGAGAATTTGGTAGAGAATGCCGAGGTGGTGGGCGATTACCTGATGGGACGTCTGCAGGAGTTGGCATTGATTGATAAGCAAATTGTCGATGTGAGAGGTCGCGGCCTCATGGTGGGTATCGAGCTTTCGTGCGATGTGAAGCCTATCCGTGACCGAATGGTTTATCACTACCATTGCTTCACCGGTGTTTCAGGCAAGAATATTCTGCGTCTGTTGCC
>CALZOH010000130.1 GCA_945827465.1 uncultured Prevotellaceae bacterium | reverse complement strand
ACGGCAGCGAAAATGAAAATTGTTAGCGCGTCATTCCAAGCAAAGGGGCATGATGGTGTTGTTCGCTCACGTGAAGGGCGTATGCGATACGCCCCTACATATTTACTGTTTGTTCGCCGGGGAGCGCTGTTAGTATGCCATGTGAGAATATCCCCAATAAGAAAAGAATTCCGCCAAAAATTGTAGGGGCGTATCGCATACGCCCTCCACGGCAGCGAAAATGAAAATTGTTAGCGCGTCATTCCAAGCAAAGGGGCATGATGATGTTGTTCGCTCACGTGAAGGGCGTATGCGATACGCCCCTACACCTGTTCGCTCAATTCTTGGCAAGCTCCGTTCGCATGGAGTGAGAGTAGATTCCCAATAAGAATAGATTTTCATCAAAAATTGTAGGGGCGCAAGGGCATACGCCCTGAAGTGAGCAAAGATGATTCGTTTGAATTAAGCACAACAAAAAAGTAGGAGATAAACGCCAATGGTTGACGTTTACCTCCTACTTAGTTAAGGGTCACTTTGCCGAATTACTCGGGCAAGGTGAATGATTCGTAAAATTCTCCGAAATTACCGGCGCTTACGTCAAAGCTTAGTAATGCGGTGACAGTGTTGCCCTCTATAGTCAAGTCTTCTGCCTTGGAGTTGGGGTAGGATGCGGTCACCAGACCATATTTGGAGTGGGTGAAAGCGGAGAATTCCTTATCTGCTTTACCTGTTTCATCGCAGAAGTCGAAGTTGACGTTACCGTTTTCGTCCTTGCTATAGATGAAGTAAACAGTCAAGTCGCCGTAAAGGTTTGGCATGCGGTAGATGCCGCGCATCTCGGAATATTCAACGTCCTGTTCCCACTTATCCTCCATGAATTCGCTGGTGAAGGTTGTTTTGTAGGCCAACTTGTAGTCTTCCTTCAATACGGTGCAGAAGATCTTCAGATTCGATACAGCGCCTTCGGCATACGGGTTGGTGTAAGCCTCGGGAATGCTGATGGCCAGCGGGAACTCGGTGAATGCTGTCATTTCGGGGTCTACCTCAATGCTTACTTCAGCTTCAGTGGCACCGTTGGCAAAGGTTACGCTCTCGGGCACCTTCAGATATTTGCTGGTACCGCTGGAAATCAGAGGTACGGTGATTTCACCCTGTCCGTTGGTACGGCTGCAGGTAACGGTGATGGTCTTGGTGTCAAGTGCGATGATGAAGTTATCAGTTGCATCAATGCCGACACCTGAATCCTTGTATTGACCCGGTGCATTGCCCGGAGCCCAGTCGTCATCGTCGTCGCAAGAGGCGGTGCAGAGTCCTACCATGGTCAAAGCGACAAACATAAATATTTTACCTAATTTCATTGTCTTAAATTTTATACGTTATTAATATTAGTCTGTTACGCCGTCGCGCAGGTTGGGGTTCTGTCCCGGAACGGGCTGACTGCCGCCTGTGTTGTTAACGATAGCGGCGTTGGAGTTGGTTTCGCGAGTCGGGAAACGCATGTTGAGCCACGGGTCGTTGATGTCGATGTTGAAGGTGAATGCATCGGGCACATTGGTGGGCTTGCCATCGTGGAAGCGAACAATGTGCTTGTTCAAACGGCGGGCATCGCTCATGAAGAAGCCCTCACCCCACAATTCCACACGACGCTGGAACCAGATTTCGTTTTCAAGCGTAAGACCGCGATCGTTGACCGTGTAGTTGGGGTCACGATAGGTCTTTACGAAGTTTTCAAGCACTTGCTTGGCACGACCTTCCTGTCCGCTCTTGGCCAAACCTTCGGCCTGGATGAGAATCATCTCTTCTACACGCATCAAAGGCCAGTCGTTGTCGTTGGTGGCAGAACCGATGCCCGACTTCATACCGAACTTGATGTTGGTGTAAGGCAGGTATGGCTCTTTGATGTTTTCAATGGTGAATTTAGCGATTGAGTCACCCGTAGCCTTGCCTTCGTCACCTGCATCCCAGGTGAGGTTGGTCCAGTTGTCAGAGTGGCAGTTCTCGTCAATCCACCAATTCTTGCGTACGTCGCTTGAGCTAATCTTGTTATAGAGCAATACGTTGATGCGAGGAACACAAGTGCAGGCAGGACCGTAACCGTCGCCCGTGAAGGCAGAGAACCAAGATGCTGGGGTCTGGTAGAGATAGTTCGCCGTCATTTCGGCGGTGATGTTGATACCCCACATCCAGTTGTGCTCATTCAGGTTGCAGAAGGCTGGTGTTGACATCTCTTCGCGAGTAGCGGGCTGATAGCCAACCATGGCCTTTTCGGCATCGGCAGCAGCCTCGGCATACATACCCATGTTGAGGTGGGCACGTGCGCGCAGACCGTAAGCTACGTTTTGGTCAATACGGGTCTTGTCGCCGCCGCGGTCGGCACCTTCCAAGTGCTCGATGGCGTAGTTCAGGTTGTCAAGAATCTCCTGATATACTTCCTTCACCGTAGCACGCGGGTTGTTGGAGTAGTCGGTTCCCGATTTAAGCAGTGGAATACACAAGCTGTCGGCTGCTACGGAGTAACCGCGCTGGAAGTAGGGAGCTATCGACAGATAGGCAAACGCACGCATGGCGTGTGACTGTGCCAACTGATTAATAAGATCGGGATTGGTGGTCTCCGGGTCAATGGCGTCGATAACGCTGTTAGCGTTACCGATGGTGGTATATGCCACCATGTAACGAATCAGCGGGTTGGCATAGTCAGGATTGCGGTTAGACAATTCGCTGGCTGTGCTGAACCAGTTGTAACCGTTGTTGGAACTGGTCATGTCGGCACCTTCCAAGTCGAGTGAAAGGGCAGCCATGATGAAACCGAAGTCGTCGGCGCGATCTTGTTTCAATACACCGTCGGGAGCACCCAGGTAAGAGAACATACCGGCAAATGCGGCTGACGTACGGCTGGGAATCTCATCATTGGTTTCTTTTGACTGATCAGCGGTCAGATTACCACCGGCAGGTTCTTGATTGTCGATGTCGTCGCACGAACCTACCAGGGTGAGTGCGGCGAGCGTCCAAATTGCTAATTTATGTAATTTCATGATTGTACTTGTTTAATCGTTGGTCTGTAATTAGAAGGTGATGTTGATACCTGCAGTGATGCTGCGCATGGTAGAGTAAGCACCTGATGATAAACCGGAACCGTAGGTCATGCTACCGGTACCATAGTTGAAACGCGGATCAAGACCCTTACGCTTGGTGAGCAGGAAGAGGTTTTCACCGGCTAAGTAAACGCGGATGTTGTCCATCTTCAACTGGCGAACCAGGCTCTTGGGCAAGGTGTAACCCAAGGTGAGGTTGTTCAGAGAAAGGTAGTTGGAACTGGTGAGGAAGCGGTCGATAGCCGTCTGAGAAGCTACACCGGGATCGTCGGCAGCCGCGATGCTCAAACGAGGAATGTCGCTGTTGGGGTTCTCAGGACTCCAAGCATTGAGCAGGTCTTTGTGCATGGCTGTACCGGCACTCTGACCGTTGTGCATGAGGGCTTGGTAACCTCCGTCGTAGATCTTGCCGCCCAGTTGGAAACCGAACTGTGCGCTGAGGTCGAAGCCGAAGGCCTTCACTGTGGTGCCGAAACCTCCGTAGAAGTCGGGAAGGGTGGTACCGAGGTCAAACTGGGTAGCTTCGTTCAGGTTGGTGGTTGTAACGATATTGCCGTTACCGGCATCCTTGTAGTAGAGAGCCTGACCTACTTCGTTAACACCGGCATATTTCACCATGTAGGCTTCGTAGTAAGAACCGCCTTCGCGCAAGATGCTGTAGCCGGACTTGATACCATCCTTGGCTACGCTCGGGTCGAGCTCGGTAATTTCGTTGTAGTTGTGAGTGATGTTGAAGTTCAGGTTCCACTCGACATCCTTGGTAACGATGGGTGAACCGTCGAGAGCGAGTTCGACACCGCGGTTAACCATGGCACCTACGTTGACGGGGTAGGTAGAAACTGTGTAACCTGAACTACTGGGCAGACGTTTGTTGTAGAGCAGGTCGGTGGTCTTACGAGTGTAGTAATCGATGCTACCGTTGAGGCGACCCTTGAAGAGTTCAAATTCCAAACCGAGGTTGAGTTCCTTGTTGGTCTCCCAAGTCAGTTCGTCGTTACCCTTCTGGCTCATGGTGATTTGATACTGTCCGTTTTCCTTGTTGTAAGAAGTCTGGTAGCGGTCGGCATAAGCATAGTACATCTGGTAGCCGTCTCCATCGAGCAGAGCGTCGTTACCTTGCATACCGTAGCTTACCTTGAACTTGAGGAGGTCAATCCAATCGTATTCTTCCATGAAGCTCTCCTTGTTGATTTGCCAAGCAGCACCTACAGAACCGAAGGTACCCCAGCGGTGACCGGGAGCGAAGATAGAAGAAGCGTCGCGACGAATAGAGGCGCTACCGAAGTATTTGCCGTCGTAGTCATATTGTACGCGGCCCAAGAAACCTTCGCGAGCCAAGTTGTCAGTGGATGATCCTACCGTCTTCTTGTCAGCGCCGAGAGCGTTGTCCAATTCACCGATACCCGGGTGATAGAGGTGGTCGTTGCTTCCGCTGAGCAACTGATCTTTGTAGTTGTACTGCTCATAACCTGCCAAGATGGAGAAGTTGTGAACGTCGGCAATGGTATTGCTATAGTTAGCCAAATATTGCTGGTTGGTGGTGAAGGTGCGGTTGTGACCTACTTCAACCTGTCCGTCAACACTTGAACTTGATGCAAAAGCACTGTAGAGGTAGTTGTAACGGCGGTTGTACACGTTGGCGGTGTAGTTAGCCGTCAATGAAAGACCCTCGAGAGGAGTGATGACAGCCTGCCACTGACCGGTGAAGAGGTCGGTGTAGCTCTGCTTCTTGTTGTAAGCATTGTCGCGAACGGCATTACCTACAATGGCAGGACGGCTGAAGTTGGTTTGGTTGGCATCATAAACGATGCGGCCGTTATCGGTCATGATCTTACCCGTAGCGTCACGTACGTAGAGGGGATAGATGGGAGCCATGTTGTTGGTAATATAGAACAAGTTATCTGAACTACCCCACTTGACGTTGTTGGCAGAAGGAGTCTTGCTGTCGGTGTGGGTATAAGACAAGTTGGATGAAACCTTCAACCAAGGCTTTGCCTGATAATCCACGTTGGCACGACCCGTGTAGCGCTGGTAGCGGGAGTTGGAAACGTAACCACCGTCGTTCAAGTAACCCAAACCGGTGTAGTAGCTCAACTTGCCGTCGTTACCGCTAACAGATACGTTGTATTCCTGACGGAAGGAGTTGTGGAAGGTCTCGTCATACCAATCATCGGGCGTGTAGTAGTACTGACCGTCGCTGTAACCCAACTTGGCATTGGGGTTCAACTTCATGTTGGTACCGATGAGGTTTTCGCCATCGGGTACGGTATAAACCTGATAACCCAAACCGCCATTGTTTCCATTATAGATATTATCGCAAGCGAACTTGTAGGCTTCTTCGGCTGATGCTCCGTGATAGAGCTTGGAGTTGTACATGGCCTTGAAGTGGGTCTCGTAGTATTCACCGGGGTTGTCGATGACATCGTACTGCGGAATCAAGCGTGAGTTGGAACCCCACTTGGCATCGAACGACACCTTGGCAGGCTGACCTGCCTTACCCTTCTTGGTGGTAACGATGATGACACCATTGGCACCGCGAGCACCGTAGATGGCACTGGCTGCAGCATCCTTCAGAATAGAAATGCTCTCGATATCCTGAGGGTTGATGTTTTGAATACCGAACTCGGTGGGTGCACCGTCGACTACATAAAGAGGTGCAGAACTGGCGTTCATGGAACCGATACCACGGATGCGGATGCTGGGTGAGCTACCGGGACCGCTGCTGCTGGAAGTCATCTGTACACCGGCAACCTTGTTCTGAACTGCGTTAAGAGCGTTAGAGGTTACGTGATTGGTAATCTCTTCCGTCTTTACTTCGGCGGCAGAACCGGTGAAGGCCGACTTCTTGGCTGTACCGTAAGCCACTACGATGGCTTCGTCCAACATCTTTTCGTTCAGGCTCATCTGAACATTCATCGTGCTGCTCACAGCAAGCTCTTGAGTGGCATAGCCGATAGAGCTAAAGGTAAGCGTCTTGTGTTGTTGGGGTACAGAGAGTTGGAATACTCCCTTGGAATCAGTCACTGTGCCGACCGAGGTCTTGTTCACGAATACGCGAACGCCTGGTAACGGCTTGCCATCAGCTGCATCTGTAACGACACCCGTTACTTTGCGGCTTTGGGCCATGGCCGTACCTACTATCATAAATAGGCACGCCAAAACATACATGAATTTTTTCATTTCTCTTATATTGAAACTTAATTAATGAACTTCAAACTACTTCTATTCTAATCTACATCTACAGCCAGTTCTTGTGGCAAAAACTACACGAAAATCGTCTCCTTTTTCCCGTCTCTGCGACTCTCGTGTATAAATATTCACGCAAAAGTAATGTTTTTTTAACGTAACAACTGCATTTTTTCCGTTAAAAATGGAATTGTTCCATCAAAAATGATATGTTTTGTTCCAATATTTTAGAAAAATGGCTGTTAAGAGTAAGTGTGTTTGGCAAACTGATATTTGGTTTTGATAGAATAAGAAATGATCAGTTATTACAGAAATATGCAATGGATTCGGTGGTGAGTGCTTGCGTTATAAGAAAAGTGTTTTCAGGCGTTCAATGGAGCGGCTGATAGATGGGAGTCCGAACTCTTGAGCCTTTAATTCTTTTAGTGGCATCCAAAAGAGTCGGTCCACGTCGTCACCGGCTTGCAGTTGTTGGGGAGAGGTGAGTCGGCATAGAAAGAAACTATCGACGGTAGGAATGTCGATGCCGCTGTATCGGTAACTGTTGGGGAGGGAGAAGAGCCAGCGCAGAGGGGTGACGTCGGCTCCGGTTTCTTCTTTCAGTTCGCGCATCACGGCCTCTTCGAGTGTCTCGCCAGCGTCAACAAAACCTCCGGGTAGGTCAAGGGTGCCACGAGCGGGCTCAAAGGCCCGTCGGCCTACCAGAATTTCCTGTTGTTCGTTGACGATGACACCTACTACCGATGCACTGGCATTCTGATAGAAAGTGAAACCGCAGTCGCGGCAACGGCGTGACTTGAAGTCGTGGGGCTCAAAGTGGGCGGAACCGCATACGGGACAATAACGGAAGGTGGGAAAGGCCGGAGTTGTCATGATGTGCAATTGATTTGGGTGCAAACTTACGCGTTTTTGTCGAAACGCAGACTTGGATGAATCTTTTTTCGGCGGTAGACGTTGAAATGCTTATTTTTGCGGCTCAATCCCATGAGATCATGAATATCATCATTGCTTCTGATTCTTTTAAAGGTTGCCTCTCGTCGGTTGAGGCTGGTCGCGCTATGGCTGAAGGAGTAGCCCTTTCTGGTAGTGACGCCGATGTCGAGGTCTTGCCGGTAAGTGATGGCGGCGAAGGAATGCTCGATGCTTTCGCTGCTTGTGCCGGAGCCGACTTCTATGAGTTGCAGGCTCATGACCCGCTGATGCAAAGGCTGACTTCGCGTTATGCTTTCTCGTCAGAAACGGCTACGGCCTTCGTAGAGTTGGCTGAAACGGCCGGTTTGACTTTGTTGCAACCGACCGAACGTCATCCGATGGTGACGACCACCTTTGGCGTGGGCGAAACCTTGTTGGCTGCTTTGCGTGCGGGTGCTACGCGCATTATAATAGGTTTAGGAGGAAGTGCTACCAATGACGGCGGAATGGGGTTGGCTGTTGCATTGGGGTATCGCTTCCTTGACGGGAAAGGCTGCGAACTCGCTCCCTGCGGCAAAAGCTTGGCGCAGGTGATGCGTATTGACGACAGTCGTGTGCCGTCAGTTTGTCAGGAGGTGGAGTGGGTGGCTGCCTGTGATGTGCAGGCACCGCTTTGTGGTCCTCAGGGTGCAGTTCGCGTATTTGCCGAGCAAAAAGGTGCTACTTCTTCAGAGATGGACGAATTGGAAGCGGGTATGCAACATTATGGAGAGGTTTTGTCAGATTATTGCGGTCAAGACGTAAGGCAGATACCGGGAGCTGGTGCCGCTGGTGGAGTTGGTGCCGTAGTGATGGGCTTGTTGCATGCACAAATGCAAAGTGGAATCTCCTTGCTGTTGCGTACTCCTCGCTATGTATCGGCCTTTCAACGGGCTCATCTTATTTTGACCGGTGAAGGAAAAATGGATGGTCAGACGTCGATGGGGAAGGCTGCTTGGGGTGTATTGCAAGAGGGGATTCATCGACAAGTGCCAGTGTGGGCTATCGCCGGATGCGTGGAAGGACGTCAAGAACTGTTGCAGTTGGGTTTTGCACGTTTGGCAGCCGCTACTCCTGACGGAATGCCTTTGTCAAAAGCTCTGCAACCAGCCATAGCCCGACAAAATATCTGTCAGGCCACATGTGCCTTGTTTGAAAATTAAGGAATGATTATTCTTCGTCGTCACCCGAATCGTCAGAGTCTGTGTCTTCAAACATGTCTTGTTCGACTATTTCGGCGTCTTCAGGGTTGAGTTCGTTGCGTGAAGCATTGGTGACAATGACCCAATTGCCGCTGCCGTTGGGAATGCGTGCGTAGCTGCCGTTGGCCGGGTGGGCCTTTTCGCCCACTTCGTCATCGCGATAGAAAGAATCGATGGTGTTGTCGTCCGGACCTACCAATTCGATGCCTACTTCTTTGCTGCGTGATATATGACGGCGCAATTCGTCTTTCATGGAAGAGATGACGTAGACGTGGCCGGGTGCCAATTCGCCGCTTTTGAAACGGAATAGTTCGTGGTCGATGCCGTTTTCGTCTACTTTGATGAGATAAATGCCTTTCAACTTTACCACACTATCGGTGGGATTGTAGATTTCCACCCATTCGTTGTCGGGAAATTCTTTTCCGCAGACTTCGTTAATTACCAATTGTTTTCCAGGTAACTGGATACATGATTGCAGACAGATAGTCATCAAGGTAACGCATGCGAAGATGCAGACGGCATAAAACTTATTACGGGTCATATGAACTGATAATTAGATTTTTCGCCAAAGTTAGTAAAAATAATTGTGGCTGGTGGTTGTTCCAACTTATTTTCTGTTAGTTGTGTCAATATTTCAAGATGTCTTGTGTGGTCGTTTAGCGTACTTTGATTTCAGTCTAACAGGTGTAGGGGCGTATCGCATACGCCCTAATGTGGGCGAACA
>CALZOH010000129.1 GCA_945827465.1 uncultured Prevotellaceae bacterium | reverse complement strand
ACCATGATATCCTTCTCTTCCGTACGGCTTTCGGCTATCATCAAAGTCAGGGCGACAAGGGTGTTGTCTGCGATGCGCTTTCTGCCGTCTGCGGAATACAGGATGCCGTTCTTCTCCATAAACCAAAGAAAGAGCATGGCTGCAATGCGTTTGTTGCCATCGCTGAACGAGTGATTCTTCACTACAAGATAAAGCAGCATGGCAGCCTTTTCCTCAACTGAGGGGTAAAGGTCTTCTCCACCGAACGTCTGGTAGATCTGTCCAATACTGCTTTTGAAGGAATCGTCCTTTTCATTGGCGAACCATTTGCTGCCACCAAACTTAACCTTCAGAGCATTGATGGCTTCCATGGCATTCTCGTAGGAGGCACGAAAGGGCTCCTCTTTGGTTATCTTCACAATACCCAACGTCTGATAATCATATCGGTCGAGTGTGTCAAGGGCATATACATAGTCTGTGATCACATTGAACAGTCCGGAATATTCACCCTCAGAAACCTTGTCTTGCAGAGTAAGGGCACGCGACATCAACCGCACCATATCTTTCAACTCATCATAATGGTCAAGGCGACGCTGATCTATAGCATATCCTTTGATGAGGTACTGCTTAATAAGTGCTGATGCCCAAATCCTGAACTTGGTGCCATTAATGCTCTTAACCCTATATCCTACAGAAATAATCACATCAAGGTTGTACATCTTGGTTTCGTATATTTGATCTTGGTCTGTACCCATATGTGCAAATTTTGCACATGTGATATTTTCGTCCAATTCACCCTCCTTAAAAATATTTCTTATATGGCGAGCTATTACCGTTCGATCTCTTCTAAACAATTCAGCCATCTGGCTTTGTGTAAGCCATACGGTATCTTTATCCAACTTCACTTCAAGTTGGGTATTGCCGTCATCTGTTGTATAGAGAACAATAGATGAGCCGTTATTCGCAACAATTCTCTTTTCTGTCATACCTATTCCTCCTTTTCTACTATCCACACCGGTTTGTTAGTCTGGTTCAGTGCCTTAATTAATCAGATAACGAATTTCGATACAAAATTATTATAATTGTTTGCCATCATTGTTCACGCACCAAAAAATAATAACTTAACTCAATCATATTACATAGAAACAACATATCCGTACTGAATACGAAAAGAGGATGTATCTGTTTTGAGACACACCCTCTTTTTTAAGAGCGAATTAAAGAAGATTATTTCAATTCAAAAACGATGTTATCTTCTTCACCCGTGCAATTCAATTTTCCTTCACGCAAAAGCCAACCGATTGCAAGGTAGAACTCCTTTGCTTTACGAGTTTTCATCTCTTTCATGATTTCCTTTTCCGTCAGGGCGCCTTTGGCATTCAAAATTTCCCATACTTTTCCGGCCAATACGCCAGCTTTTTCTTCTAACATGATTTTTATGTAATTAATTAGTTGAACAAAAATCCCAAAAGGGATTATTTTTTGATGCTGCAAAGATACGACTATTTTCTCATGTGCCGTTATCGTTACATCTCACGAAAGCTTGATGATATACAGATTTTGAATGATTTAGTGAATTTAGTTCCCTCGTAACTGATAAGAAGGTATGAGTGTAAATCGCGGTTTACAAAGAAGTCCTCTTAAAAATGCTTCAAAAGGACTTCTTCGTAACAAGCGGTCTGAATATTATTTAAAATCTTCAGACGTATATTCTTTGGGCAATTTGCGACAATTGTAGCCCGACGCCATCACGTATCCATAAGCTCCGGCCGAAAGGATGGCCAAAAGGTCTCCACGATGAGTGGGTGATAACTTAATATTTGTATCAAACACATCGCTGCTCTCACAGATAGGGCCCACTACATCGTAAGTAATGCGACGAGCACCGCCATTGAGATTCACAATCTGATGATGGGCCTGATAAAGGGCTGGACGTATCAAATCAGTGAAACCGGCATCAACGATAACAAACTTCTTTACTTCCGTCTTTTTTACCAAAATGGTGCGCGTAATCAGATATCCCCATTGAGCAGACAACGAACGCCCTAACTCAAAATGAAGTGATTGACCGGGACGCAACTTGAGATGATAAGCAAAAGCAGCAAAATATTTCTTGAAATCGGCCATAGGATTCTTGAACGGATGTACATAGTCGACACCCAATCCACCGCCCACGTTGATGCTCTTCAACTGGGGATAGCCCTTACGCTCAAGGTTGGTTTGAATTTGATTGATTTTCTTGCAAAGCTTTTCAAAGCAGCTGAAATGAAGAATCTGCGAACCAATATGAAAATGCAGGCCATACAATTCGAGATGATTTAACGAATTGACTAATTTGATAGCCGCTTCCATTGTATCAAGCGAAATGCCAAATTTGTTTTCTTCTAATCCCGTCGTGATATTCTTATGGGTATGTGCATCAATGTTAGGATTGATTCGCAAGGCCACTCTGGCTATTTTGCCCATCTCTGCTGCCAAACTATTAATGATTTTTAGTTCTGGCAGACTCTCTACATTAAAGCATAAGATGTCATTCTCTATACCCAGACGTATCTCGCGATCAGTTTTACCCACACCCGCATAAACAATCTTATTAGCAGGAATACCAACTTCAAGACAACGCTCAATTTCGCCGCCACTCACACAGTCAGCACCCAAACCTGCTTCTTTAATGTGACGAAGTACAACCGGGTTGGCATTGGCCTTGACAGCAAAGTGAAGATGGGCTTGAGGAAGAATTGCGGCATGTTGCTTGGCAGCTTCAAGCGTGCGATCAAGCAGTTCTGTATCGTAATAATAGAACGGAGTTTCCAACTGCTGAAACTGTTCTTTCAAATCATAAATTGTCATACCATGTCGGGGCTTTAATTATCCTGATTGAAAATATGGTTACTAAGAGCCTGAAGAGCTTGCTGCTTGTCATCCTTATGAACAATAAAAGAAATATTGTGATTACTACCTCCATAGGAAACCATACGTATGGATATATCCTGAAGAGAATTGGTGATGGCAGAGATGAAGCCCTTGTTGCATGGACGAAGGTCACCCACTACACAGACAATACACATATCTTTTTCTACTTCGACAATACCATATTTCTTGAGTTCCTCAACAATGTTGGCCAAATAGGCATCATTGTCAATGCTCATCGAAACACCTACTTCAGAGGTTGTAACTACATCGATGCTAGTATGATATTGTTCAAAAATTTCAAATACCTTGCGCAAGAATCCGGTGGCTAACAACATGCGACTGGATACAATTTTTATGACTGTAATATTGTCTTTTGCTGCTACCGCCTTGATTTTTCCTTCCTCAGAATGATTATTGATCATGGTACCTTCGGCTTTCGGATCCATTGTATTAAGTAAACGCACCGGAACTCCAGCAAATTTTGCTGGTTGCACGCAAGTAGGGTGGAGAATCTTGGCTCCGAAATATGCCAACTCTGCTGCTTCTTCAAAATGGAGTTGATGTACAGGTTGCGTATGCTCTACAAAACGCGGGTCATTATTGTGCATTCCGTCAATATCTGTCCAAATCTGAATCTCTTCAGCTTGAATTGCAGCACCAATCAGCGAAGCAGTATAATCAGAACCTCCTCGTTGCAAGTTATCTATATGTCCTTCCATATTCAGACAAATAAAACCTTGGGTGATGAATATCTGTGTATCGGCATGCTCCTTCAAAAGTGGACGAATGCTGTCGTGAATGAACTTGGTATCAGGCTCACGGTTTTGATCGATGCGCATAAAATCAAAAGCAGAAAGCAAAGTGACCTTAACCCCTTGTTCTTGCAGGTAATTGGTCATCATGTTTGTGCTCATCAACTCTCCTTTTGATAAGATTTCTTTTTCTTCGTCAACCGTAAGACTTTTATTATTACCTATAGTCAGCAAGCGATTAAATATCTCGTCCAACAACTGACGAGTAGCTTGCTTCATTGAATCAGTAGAATAAAGTTCCTCTACATGTTTATGATATTTGGTCCTCAAACGATTTATTAGAATCTTAGCACTTTCTGTATTTCCTTTAGAATAATAATCGGCAATTTCAACCAAAGAATTAGTCGTGCCAGACATTGCGGAAAGTACAACCAAGTTTTTCTCACCATTAAGAATTAAGTGAGCAACTTCTTTCATACGTTGAGGAGAGCCAACTGATGTGCCTCCAAATTTTAAGACTTTCATGAGATAGGTATTAACTTCAAATGTAATAATTAGTGGTAAATGGATGTAATCTCTTCCAAAGAATGATCTTCGCAATTGAAAATGCGTGATTTCACCATCGGAATCAATTGTAAATTATGAGTAGTCATAATGACTGCTGTTCCGTTTTGTGAAAGTTCCGAAAGGATGTTGACGATCAGTTTGCTATTGTCTATATCCAAATTCCCGGTTGGTTCGTCAGCTATGATAAGTTGAGGACGGTTCAAAATGGCACGCGCAATGGCTATGCGTTGCTGTTCACCACCTGAAAGTTCATGCGGATAATGTTCAAACTTATCCGACAAGCCCACTTGCTGCAGAACTTCCTTGATACGATTATCAATATCGCCTCGCTTCTTCCAACCTGTAGCTTTCAAAACGAACTCAAGGTTTGCAAATACCGTTCGGTCGGGCAATAGTTGGAAATTCTGGAAAATAATTCCCAGACTTTTTCTTAAATCAGGCAATTTCTTACGTTTCAAACTGAGCATATTAAAGTCCAGAATCATGGCTCGTTCACCTTCGACAGGTAATACGCCATACATTGTACGCAGAAGAGACGTCTTGCCAGAACCAACCTTACCGGTAAGAAACACGAAATCTCCTTCGTTGATACTTAAATCAACATTTTTAAGGATCGGTGTTTCTTCTATTGATATTTGTACGTTCTTATAATCAACAATCATGACTAAAACATTAGTGTTTCTTCCAACCCGGCTTATGCCGACTTTCTAATTCACTGACAACATCTTCAATACGCAGTCCTTTAGCTGTCAGCAATACGATAAGGTGATAAAACATATCCGATGCTTCATAAATCAAACGGTCATTGGTTCCATTGACTGCTTCTATCACAGCTTCGAGTGCTTCTTCACCCACTTTCTGAGCCATACGATTTAATCCGTCACGAAATAGTGACGTCGTATATGAACCTTCGGGCATTTCCTCATGACGTTTTTCAATGAAATCCTGAAGTTCCGACAAAAAGAGTAGGGGATTGTGCTCATTCTTCTCTCCCCAACAAGTATCGGTACCGGTATGACAAGTCGGACCTTCGGGATGAACCTTCACCAAAAGTGTATCATTGTCGCAATCATTCTTGATGTCAACCAAGTGTAGGAAGTGTCCACTTTCTTCGCCTTTTGTCCACAAACGTTGACGGGTACGACTGAAAAAAGTCACTTTTTTTGTCTCGATGGTTTTCTGATAGGCTTCTTCGTTCATAAATCCTACCATTAACACATTCTTTGTATCGGCATCCTGAATAACAGCTGGGATAAGACCGTTGAGTTTGCTAAAATCTATATTCATCATTATATTATCGTGCAATCTTACTTATATTCTCACAGATATTCCTTCTTGCTTCAGATATTTTTTTAAATCTGCTATCTTTATTTCGCCATAATGGAAAACACTGGCAGCCAAAGCGGCGTCACTTTTCCCTTGAATAAATGTATCTCGAAAATCTGCCATACATCCCGCTCCACCTGACGCAATAATGGGAATGGGCAAAGCATCAGAAAGTAGCGATAAAGGTTCATTGGCAAAACCTTGCTTAACACCATCATGGTTCATACTGGTAAACAAGATTTCACCGGCACCTCTGTCGGCAACTTCTTTTCCCCATTCTAACAATGTACGATCTGTACGGATGCGACCACCATTGAGATAACAATACCATTTTCCATCAGCTTCCAATTTGGCATCAATGGCAACAATACATACTTGCGAACCAAAATTCAGGGCTATCTCGTCAATCAATTCCGGACGACGGATGGCGGCAGAGTTAATGCTTACCTTATCTGCTCCTGCATTGAGCATACAGTCTACATCAGACAATTCATTAATTCCTCCTCCAACGGTAAAAGGTATTGATACTTCAGCAGCCACGCGGCGAACTACATCTGTAAATGTCTTACGCCCTTCATGACTGGCGGTAATGTCAAGAAAAACCAATTCATCGGCATTCTCCTCGCTATATTTCTTTCCTAACTCTACAGGATCGCCGGCTTGACGAAGATTGACAAAGTTGGTACCTTTGACGGTTTGTCCATCCTTAACATCTAAACAGGGTATGATTCTTTTTGCGAGACTCATAAAACTAATGGAGATATTTATTAACTACATCTTTCAACGATAACTTACCCTCATAAATCGCCTTACCAAATACAACGGCAGGAACACCGGCTGCATTTAACGCATCCAAATCTTCCATGCTACTTACACCTCCACTGGCAATGAGTTGGCACTGCGGAAAGCGTTGAAGGATGTTTTGATAAAGGTCAACGGCGGTTCCACTCAGCATACCATCCTTACTTATATCAGTACAGAGAACCTGCTGGACGCCCTTAGACATATATTCTGAAAGAAAATCGAAGAGTGAACATTTGCCCTCCTCTTTCCATCCGTTGATACTAACAAAACCGTTCTTGACATCAGCCCCCAAGATAATGCGATCCGAGCCATACGTATCAAGCCAATATTGAAACAATTCCGGACGGGTAACAGCCACGCTGCCAATGGTTGCCCATTGCGCACCATTATCGAAAACGGCCTTGATATCTTCATCGCTCTTAATTCCTCCACCAAAATCAACTTTTAATTGAGTCTCTTTTGTGATGCTCCGTAACACAGAAAGGTTGACAACGTGCTGTGATTTGGCACCATCAAGATCAACGACGTGAATCCGATGGAAGCCCAAAAGTTCAAAATGTTTTGCCACAGCAACGGGATCATCATTATAGACTTTCATAGATGAATAGTTGCCTTTGGTAAGGCGAACACACTTTCCGTCGATGATGTCTATGGCAGGAATAGGAAGAATCATTGATTATACAAGTTGAAGAAAGTTTTTAAGTATGGCTTCACCAACACTTCCGCTCTTCTCTGGATGAAATTGCGTAGCATAGAAATTATCTTTTGCCATTGACGCGCTGAAAGGAAGGATATAATCGTTTTCGGCAATAGTATATTCAGAAAGAGGGACATAATAACTATGTATAAAATACACGTACGAGTTTTCTGGTACGCCTTGATACAAAGCACCGTTAGGCTTAATAAGTGTATCCCAACCCATATGAGGTATTTTAAAGGAATGCTCAGGAGCATGAAATCTCTTGACAGGCACATCAAAAATGCCCAAACAATTCGTTTCACCTTCTTCACTGTAGGCACACAGCAACTGCATTCCTATACATATACCCAACACCGGTTGACGAAGTTGACGGATGACCTCATCAAGACCTTTTTTCTTCAGATAGGTCATTGTTTTAGCTGCCTCACCTTGCCCCGGGAAAATCACCGCGTCGGCTGTTTGAATTTGTACGGTATCGTCAGTTACAATCGGGTCAATACCTAAACGGTTAAGGGCATGCACAACCGAATAGATATTTCCAGCATTGTATTTGATGATTGCAACCTTCATAGTTGGATCACTTCCTTCTTTCTATTAATAAGCTCTGGCTATGAGCGCACGATATTTGGCCGGCTTGCCACTAACCATATCAACACCAGGATTCTCTTGGCTGACACCAAATGGAATACACCGAATGGTTGCTTGAGTTTCTTCTTTAATGATAGCTTCTGTTTCAGCAGTACCATCCCAAGGACACAAGAAGAAGCCACCGTCACCAATGCGTTTCTTAAAGTCCTCATAATCGTTACACTCATAAATATGACTATCACGATAGGCAAGTGCCTTCTTAAAGATATTCTGCTGAATGTCTTTGAGTAAATTCTCAACGTAAGCACAGATACCATCGAGGCTGATGCTTTCTTTCTCTAAGGTATCACGACGCATCACTTCAACGGTATTATTTTCAAGATCGCGTGCACCCAATACGAGACGCACAGGAACTCCCTTAATCTCGTAATCAGCAAACTTAAAGCCGGGACGACGTTTATCGTCATCGTCAAACTTCACACTAATGCCCATCTTTTTCAACTCAGCAGTTATCGGGTCTACTTTCTGACGAATAGCCTCTAAATCGTCTGCTGACTTATAAATAGGAACAATAACGACTTGTAGCGGTGCCAACAACGGAGGAAGAACCAAACCATTGTCATCTGAATGCGTCATGATGAGAGCTCCCATCAAACGAGTAGATACACCCCAAGAGGTTGCCCAAGCGTATTGTAATTGATTATCTTTGTCTACAAATTGAACATCAAAAGCTTTTCCAAAGTTTTGACCCAAGAAATGCGATGTTCCGCTTTGTAATGCCTTACCATCTTGCATCATTGCTTCAATGGTATAAGTATCAAGTGCACCAGCAAAACGTTCTGTTTCACTCTTTACACCCTGCACAACCGGAATAGCCATGAAATTCTCCACAAAATCAGCATAAACTTTCAACATCATCTGTGCACGCTCCTCAGCTTCTTCTCTTGTTGCATGAGCTGTATGACCTTCTTGCCACAAAAACTCGGCTGTTCTCAAGAATAGACGGGTACGCATCTCCCAACGCATAACGTTACACCACTGGTTGCACAATACGGGAAGATCGCGATAACTATGAATCCAATTCTTATAGGTATTCCAAATGATGGTTTCAGAAGTAGGACGGATAATATATTCTTCTTCAAGGCGAGCAGCAGGGTCAACAACAATCTGCTTACTTTCCTCATCTACTTTCAGACGATAATGAGTCACAACAGCACACTCCTTAGCGAAGCCTTCCACATGGTCAGCTTCTTTGCCAAAAAAGGATTTGGGAATTAATAGAGGGAAATATGCATTCTGAACCCCTGTTTCTTTAAAACGTTGATCTAACTCACGTTGTATTTTTTCCCATATAGAATAGCCGTAAGGCTTTATAGTCATGCAACCTCTTACGTCGGCTTGCTCGGCCAAATCTGCCTTTACAACTAATTCATTGTACCATTTCGAATAATTCTCGTTACGTTTTGTAAGATTTTTCAGCTCTTTTGCCATACTTTGTCAATATTTTGCGCAAAGTTACTTTAAACAGAGAGAAGGACAAAGCGAAAGTAGAAGTTTTTGCTTTGTCCTTCACGGCTCTTTCATTTAAGAAAGCCTCCCACTTTCAAAGATGTTGTTATTTTATA
>CALZOH010000128.1 GCA_945827465.1 uncultured Prevotellaceae bacterium | reverse complement strand
AATACGATACAATTTAATTGTTAATTACGTGTGAAGTAAATCTGTATCATGACATTGTACAGTGAACAATTTGGGCATGAAGTTGCTTCAAGTCATTTTTGCGTCGTGTACAATTTGGGCATGAACTTACTTCAAGGTGGTTTTGTAGTCTGTCACTAAAATCCGCTGACCCATGTTTATCGGGTGCCCCATGATAGGTAGAAGAATGAATGAGATGAATAATAAAAGAGGGGCACATCTCCTTGATAGAAAATTGCCCCGTGCTTGCTATGTGGCGGAGGTTTGACTCGAACAAACGACCTCCAGGTTATGAGCCTGGCGAGCTACCAACTGCTCCACTCCGCGATGTTCTTTTGATTTCGAGTGCAAAAGTACTACTTATTTTTGGATTGGCAAAACTATCTGGCTTTAAAATGGCTCTTTCGCGAATTATCATTCAAAAAACGTTCCGGTAGTAGAAGAATATTGATGGGAAAACTGTATCTTTGCACAGTTTAAACATGCGTGCATGTTTTATATTGTTCAATAAGTAAGAATATAATATGTCAATCTCAAAAACTCGTAGTCTTTTGGTGGATGTCGCCCGCCATCTCTTTGCGCAAAAGGGTTTGGAGGGGACGACAATGAATGATATTGCAGTGGCCTCTAATAAAGGTCGGCGTACATTATATACTTATTTCCGAAATAAGGAAGAAATCTATTGTGCCGTGATAGAAACCGAGATGGAGCGTTTGTCAGATCGTATGGATGACGTGGCATCTCGGGATATGGACTCTGAACAGAAGGTAATATTATTGGTATATACTCATTTGAATATCATTAAAGAGGCCGTTACGCGCAATGGAAACCTTCGGGCAGAGTTTTTCCGAAACATTTGGATGATAGAGCGCGTCAGAAAGTCGTTTGATCATGATGAAATAGAATTGTTCCAGCGCGTTTTGCAGGAAGGCTGCGACAAAGGTACTTTCTGTATTCCTAATGTTCCACTGATGGCCGACATTTTCCATTATGCACTGAAAGGTCTTGAGGTACCTTATATATATGGTAGGTTAGGTAAAGGTATGACATTGGAAGAAAGTCGTCCGATTGTAACCAACTATGTGCGCAAGCTTTTAGGAATCAATCCGAATATTTATTAATATATTTACAGATTAAAACAATGGGATTATTAACAGGTAAAACAGCCTTGATTACGGGCGCAGCTCGTGGTATTGGCAAGGCAATTGCATTGAAATTTGCTGCTGAGGGCGCTAATATTGCCTTCACAGATTTGGTATTGAATGATGACATGGCCGCCGGTTTGGAGGCTACAAGAAAGGAGATTGAAGCAGTGGGTGTTACTTGCCGTGCATATGCCGGTAATGCTGCCGATTTTGAACAGACTGAAGCTACTGTTAAACAGGTGAAGGAAGATTTCGGCGGAATTGATATATTGGTGAATAATGCCGGTATTACCAAAGACGGTCTGATGTTGCGCATGACTGAGAAACAATGGGACGACGTGATTAATGTGAACTTGAAAAGTGCTTTTAACTTTGTTCACGCATGTGTGCCTGTAATGATGCGTCAGCGTGGTGGTAGTATTATTAATATGGCATCTGTAGTTGGTGTTCACGGAAATGCAGGTCAGGCTAATTATGCTGCCAGCAAGGCAGGTTTGATAGCTTTGGCTAAGAGCATCGCCCAGGAAATGGGACCGAAAGGCATTCGCGCCAATGCCATTGCTCCTGGTTTTATTGAAACAGCCATGACAGCTGCTCTTCCTGACGAAGTTAGAGAGGAATGGAAGAAGAAGATTCCTTTGCGCCGTGGAGGTCAGGTAGACGATATTGCCAATGTGGCTACTTTCTTGGCTTCTGACATGTCTTCCTACATTACCGGTCAGGTGATTCAGGTTGACGGTGGCATGAATATGTAAGATCAATACATTGTTGATGAATATTTGGCTTCAGTATCGGCAGAGTTTTTTGCTGGCATTGAAGCCAAATCATTTTTTATAGATGTAGTGATGAGAGTTATTTACGAAGACAATCATATTATTATTGTCAATAAGGCTTCCGGAGAAATTGTTCAAGGCGATAAAACTGGCGATCGTCCCCTTTCGGAAGATGTGAAAGATTATATCAAGATGGCTTATGCCAAACCGGGCAATGTTTTTTTAGGTGTGACGCATCGTCTGGACCGTCCGGTGAGTGGTTTGGTGATTTTTGCCCGAACAAGCAAGGGCTTGTCGCGTATGAATGATCTTTTCAGGCGGGGTGAAGTGCATAAAACTTATTTGGCGATTGTTCAAAGTGCGCCGCCCAAGGAGTATGATGAGTTGAAGGGCTGGATAGTAAGAAATGAAAAGCAAAATAAATCCTATTGCTATCAGCATGAGGTGAAAGATGCAAAAGAGGCCCGTTTGCGTTATCGTTTGGTGGCTAAAACGGACCGTTATTATTTATTGGCGGTACAGTTGCTGACAGGGCGCCATCATCAGATTCGTTGTCAGTTGTCGGCAATGGGTTGCCCCATCAAGGGCGACTTGAAATATGGTGCTCGACGTAGCAATCCCGATGGAAGTATTTGTCTGCATGCCTGGCAAGTGAACTTTGAGCATCCCGTATCTCACCAAATGGTATCGGTCAAAGCTGATTTGCCTGATGATGCTTTGTGGCAAAGCTTGAAAGGATGTGAATTGCTTAAAGCGGATGCTCGTGATTTGTTTCCGTCAGACGGTGAAGCAGTTCGTTGATGCTTGCGTGTAGCGTTGGATGGACGAAGTCAGCTGCAATTTCGCTGAGTGGTTCCAGTACGAAGCGTCGTTGACAGATTAACGGATGGGGTAGAGTCAGTTCTTCTGTTTGTATGATCTGTTGGTCGTAGAATAGAATGTCAATGTCAATGATGCGGTCTTGGTAAAGTCCGTTGTGACTCTTGGAATTTCTACCAAGTTTCCTCTCAATCTGTTGTGTAACCTTTAGCAGTTCCAATGGTTGCAGTTCGGTTTGAAAGCTAACTGTTGCATTGAGGAAGCGATGCGTTGAATCAAATCCCCATGGCGCTGTGTCTATGAAAGAAGAGCACTTGAGCAGTGTTCCAATTTCTTGCTCAAGTGCTCGTAGTGCCTTCCGGAGATTATCTTCCTTCCGGCCTATGTTGGTTCCTAAACTGAGATAGGCGATACCCATTAGTCTACAATAAGCATCACGTCTCCAAAAGGACCGAACTTATAGTCTTCCTTTAGTGCTACTTTGTAAGCATTCATCGTATAATCGTATCCTCCAAATGCAGCTGTCAGCATCAGCAAGGTGCTTTCGGGCAATTGGAAATTAGAGAACATGGCGTTAGCTACTTGGAAATCATACGGGGGGAAAATGAATTTGTTGGTCCATCCCTCAAAAGGATTGATATGTCCTAATGTGTCAGCCGCAGTTTCCATAGCTCGTTGTACGGTGGTACCCACTGCAACAATCTTGTGCCCTTCGTCTTTGGCTTTGTTCACAATGTCACAATTTTCTCGGGTGATAGACATCTCTTCTGAATCCATTTTGTGCTTCGTCAAGTCTTCTACATCGGTATTTCGGAAGTTACTCATGCCGCAATGCAGGGTGATGTAGGCGCTGAAGATGTCGTGAATCTCCATACGTTTCAGCATCTCTCTGCTAAAGTGCAGGCCTGTTGCCGGAGCAGTAACTGCACCTTCGTTCTTTGCAAAAATACATTGGAAGCGCTCTAGGTCTTCTTCTTCAACGGGGCGTTTGATAAAGCGGGGAATCGGTGCCTCGCCCAATGCGTATAGTTGGCGTTTGAATTCATCATGGTCACCGTCGTAAAGAAAGCGGAGTGTACGTCCGCGACTGGTGGTATTATCGATTACTTCGGCCACGATAGAATCGTCTTCGCCAAAATATAATTTGTTGCCAATACGAATCTTGCGTGCGGGGTCAACCAGTACGTCCCATAGACGGAGTGTCGGATTGAGCTCGCGACTAAGGAATACTTCGATGCGTGCTCCAGTCTTCTCTTTGTTGCCGTAAAGGCGTGCCGGCAATACTTTTGTATCATTGAATATGAAAACGTCGCCAGCGCTGAAGTAGTCCAAAAAGTCTTTGAACATCTTGTGCTCAATATCTCCTGTTTTTCTGTGTAGAACCATCATGCGTCCTTCGTCGCGATGAGGAGCAGGGTAAAGAGCAATCTTTTCTTCGGGTAATTTGAATTTAAACTGTGATAATTTCATATTGGAAGTGGAATTGTTATTTTTCTTGTTTCTGCTGATAATCCCGATTTATGTTTCCGGATTGGATTTTAGCCACTCGGGGAATTTTTCAAACGTGTGACAATCTTCAATGCGGATGTTTCCAACTCTTGTGCGTTTAAGCGATGTCAGATAAGCGCCGCTGCCTAAGGCAGTACCGATGTCGCGAGCTAAGGCACGGATGTATGTGCCCTTACTGCATACTACTCGAATGGCTATTTCAGGCATATCGTAGGACAACAGCTCTATTTCGTCAATGGTTAATGTCTTGGGCTTCAGTTTTACTTCTTTCCCTTTGCGGATGAGCTTATAAGCATTTTCACCATTGACCTTGCACGCCGAGTATTCGGGAGGAATTTGTTCAATGGTCCCAATGAATTTCTGTAAAGTGGCTTCTACCAATTCTTGAGTGATGTGTTCGGTGGGGAAAGTCGCATTTTCGGGATGCTCACGGTCGTAGCTGGCAGTTGTAGCTCCTAATTTCAAGGTAGCGATGTATTCTTTGGTATGTAGTTGAAACTCTTCAACTCTTTTTGTGGCTCGACCGGTGAGCAGAATGAGCACTCCGGTAGCATAAGGGTCAAGTGTGCCGGCGTGACCGATTTTTACCTTGCAGCCCAAATGTTCCGACAATAGATTACGCACCTTGGCTACTACGCCAAAGGAGGTCCATTCGTAGGGTTTGTAGAAAGGAATGACCTCTCCGCTCAGAAAATCCATCTGTTTAATTGATAAACGAACAGGTTAGAGTGATAAGACCTATGATAGCACAGTAGATAGCAAAGTAAATCAGCTTCCCTTTTCTCACAATGCTGATCATCCATTTGCAGGCAAGGCATCCTGAAATGAATGCAGCCAAAAATCCGATAATCAATGCGCTGGTGCTAATGCTTCCCATCACGGCTTCTGTACCTTCTTTCATCATTTTGACGGTGTCAAGCAGTGCTTCCCCCAAAATGGGTGGAATTACCATCAAAAAGGAAAATTGTGCTAAGGATGCTTTGTTATTTCCCAAAAGCAGACCGGTTGCAATCGTGCTTCCTGAACGTGAAAGGCCGGGTAATACTGCTACTGCTTGCGCCAAACCGATGATAAAGGCATCTTTCAGACTGATTTTTTCTTTCTGGCGTGGACGTGCGTAGAAAGAGAAAGTCAATAAGGCCGCAGTAACCAATAACATGATGCCGACAATGGTGAGGCCGGATCCAAAAATATCTTCTACGGTATCTTTGAAGAAGACACCCACAATGCCTACAGGAATCATCGATATGATGATATTGAGTAGGTAGCGGGTTTCGTCATTCATTTTGCCTTTAAATATGCCGTTGAAAATCCAGATAATCTCCTTCCAAAGTATCACAAGTGTGCTAAGCACGGTGGCTACATGTACAGCTACGGTGAAGGCTAAATTGTCTTCACCATTAATATTGAATAATTCTGCACCGATGGCCAAATGGCCGCTACTGCTGACGGGTAAATATTCGGTTAAACCTTGCAGTAGTCCTAAAATGAGGGCTTGGAACTCTGTCATGAACTATTTGGATTCTTTATTTTCTTCTTTGGGAGTATAGAGAATGGCTGCTATCATCGACAAAAAGCCGAAAAGGCATACTAATGGAGCCACTTTGATACGGCGTGCACTAAAAATGTCGGGATTAAAAGCCTGCTCGGTTGAGCCGCTTCCTGCCATCAGGATGAAACCGATGATGACTATCACCATTCCTGCTGCTAACAGGATGAAATTGGTCTTGCCAAATGCGAAATCTCTTCTATCCATTATATATCTGTTAAAAACGGTTGAGTTTGTCGTAACTGAGGTTGAGGTTGTGGTTGACGGAGAAGTATGCACACAGTAGCGTAAGCAACATGCCACATACAAAGATGGTGGAAATCGTGATGCCAAGTACACTTGCCGTAACGAGCTCAATCATATTGGGCTCGTACGTTTCAATGGCGTAAATGCCGGCCAATAAAAGAGCTGAGGCCATCATGGCCGAAGCAAAACCTATCCAAAAGGCTTGTGCGATAAAGGGGCGACGGATAAAGCTCCAACTGGCTCCTACCAAAGCCATTGTGTAAATCAAGAAGCGTCGTGAATGAACACTCAGGCGGATGGTGTTGTTGATAAGAGCAAAGGAAACAAATGCCAATAACAAGGCAACAATCAGCATCACCGTGCTTAAACGGCGTATGTTTTCATTCAAGCTATCCATTAAGTTTTCTGGATAGGATATTTCCAAAACGAATTGTTCTTTCTTGAGGGCGGGAATGATGTCGATCAAGCTGTCTCTATTGGTGTAATCGGCTTTCAAATGTATTTCAAAAGAGGCAGGCATGGGGTTTTCTTTCATAAACTCCGTAGGGTCGGTGCCTAAAGCCTCCGATTGAATCTCCAAGGCTTTTTCTTTAGAGATAAAATTGACTTCTTTGGTGCAGGGAAGTTTCTCAATGCGGTCTTGGAAGGCTTTAATCTGGTCTTTTGAGATCTCATCATCCAAAAGCAGGGAGATGGCGAAGTTTTCTTTGATGTTGTTAGAGAAATTGCGGGCAATGTGGACGAAGAAGACCACGGAACCCAATAGTACTAATACTAAAGTTGTACTAATGCAGGAAGTTACTACGTTTACACTGCCTCTTATTTTCTTTCTTTTCTTGTTGTGTGCCATTAAAACCGTTGTCTTTAAAGGCGTTTAGGGTATATGTCGCCAAACTTCCTGCAAAATTAGGGATTTTCGGCGAGATACCTTGGTTTTCCTATCGTTTTCTTTGCTATTCAGTCTCTCAGACATCTTTCAGACATGTCAAGCGTCAATGCCCTTGAGGGTGGCAGAAGATGAATCAGTGATATGGATGTTGGCCAATTCGCCGATGCGGTGGTCTTTTCGGTCAAATACGACCACTTTATTTTGTTCCGTTCTTCCGTATAATTGTTCTGCCGAGCGCTTGCTGCGACCTTCAATCAATACTTGGAATGTTTTCCCGATGTCGCGTCGGTTGCTTTCTGCGCTGAGTTCATTCTGTAAGGCAATCATTTCTTCCAAACGGTGGATTTTGGTTTCCTCTGGTACGTTGTCTTCAAAGTGGCGTGCAGCATAAGTGCCGGGGCGTTGGCTATATTTGAAAAGAAACGCTGAGTCGAAGGCGCAGGTACGCATCAGAGAAAGTGATTGTTGGTGGTCTTCTTCGGTTTCTCCGCAATATCCGCAGAACATATCGGTGCTCAGACCGCAGTCGGGAATTATTCGACGGATGGCATCCACTCTGTCAAGATACCATTCACGAGTGTATTTGCGGTTCATGGTTTTCAATATGTTATTGCTGCCGCTTTGAACGGGCAAATGAATGTGTCGACAGATGTTGGGCATTTCGGCAATGGCTTGCAACGTATCATCGCTCATGTCTTTCGGGTGAGATGTGGTGAAGCGGATGCGTAATTCAGGGACTGCATCGGCAACCATTCGGAGTAAATCGGGAAATTGAATGGTTTTTCCGTTGTATTCCGACCGGTAAGAGTTTACGTTTTGTCCCAGCAGGGTGACTTCTTTGTAGTTCTTCTCTTTCAGGTCGCGAACTTCTTGCAGAATGCTATCTATGCTGCGACTCCGTTCGCGTCCGCGTGTGTAAGGGACGATGCAATAATGACAAAAATTGTTGCAGCCTCGGGTGATACTGACAAAACCCGAGATGCGGTTGCCACAAATGCGTTGAGGTATAATGTCCTGATAAGTCTCGGTGAGCGAAAGTTCCACATCAATGGCTTTGCCGCCGTTTTCGGCTTCGGCAACCAATTCGGGCAAGCGCAGATAAGAGTCAGGGCCAGCCACAATGTCTGCGTGATGATTGTCTATGAGGTTTTGCTTGGCGCGTTCGGCCATACATCCCAATACTCCAATCAGAAACTTTCGGTTCTTGTTGCGTTCGGCATGAAGTGCATTCAGACGGTGAATGATTTTCTGTTCAGCATTGTCGCGAATGGAGCAGGTGTTTAAGAAGATGGCATCAGCTTGGTCAGCACTGTCGCAAGCGTCGTATCCTGCCATTTTCATAATGCTGGCAACGGTTTCACTGTCGGCTACATTCATCTGACATCCGTAGGTCTCTATGTAAAGCTTCTTCATGAGTCTTATCTGTAAAACTTAATTCGTGGTGCAAAGTTAGAATTTTATTTTTATAGCACGTCTAAACTCCAATCGGTCATTATACTATTATGCGCAGGCAAATCACGGCTCTTTCATTTAAGATTGCATTATATGATATATATGAAGAATCTTCAAGACCAATACTTTCTATCTGTTGTTAACTCCCGGTCCGTAGGGCGAGGGTACCGTCCCGGTTGTTATCTCCTTGCGTGAATGGTATGTCGACGATGGGTGCGCTGGAGTCATCAGGCGGACTTACTTGGGTTCGTGGGTCATCTGTCGTTATTGGCAGTGTTGTGCCAATTGTACTGCCGGGAGATGCTGCCGTCGGTATTGGATTTGTTTGCTCGGTGGCTTGTTTCGATCTCTTTCTGCGGTGAATCGCATGTATCTTGATGCGCTTAATATCGGCATTGCAGGCTTTTATCATGTCGCCCAGCACTTCGTCCTCTGTCATGTAATACAGGTTGTTGACAGCCTCTACCATTTCCTGGTATGCGGCGTCTGTTTCATCGCGCACATCCTTCAAGGGACCTTCTTTCTGTGAGTTTTCTTTGCATCGCTCGTTCAGCGCATCGGAGAAGCCCGTATGGGCCAAGATGAATTCATTCAGAAAATCTTCGGCTCCGATATTCCTTATCTTCTGCAGGTTCTCCGGCTCCGTAAAATCTGAAATCAGACTGCGGTAAGTACCCATCAACGTGTCCATCTGCATTCTGGTGGGAACGATTTTGTAGCGTCTGATATAGCGTTTCAGGCTGACGGCATCTTCGTAATGCTTGCTCCTGGCATTCCGACTCCAGGCGTTGATGGTGTCAACGAGCGACCGGAAGTAATCATTCATCGTATCCCGATGTTCTGCCATGACCTGCGTCCAGGTGGATGACTTGAACT
>CALZOH010000127.1 GCA_945827465.1 uncultured Prevotellaceae bacterium | reverse complement strand
CTTGGAAATGTTGCCGCGGAACGCAGCAAGGTTTTTACGCTCTTGGAAGTGTTGCCGCGGAGCGCGGCGAGGTTCCCCCATGATATGGATATGATTATCCATTTGCCGTGAAGATGTGGTTGTCTGGTTTTTGCACTTCTTCTCCAAATACAAGAAATCTCGCGGCGAGTGTCACGAGATTTCTTCTGTATGCTTTCAATTTCTGGTTTCAGGCAGTTGTCGATTATCCTACCGAACCTTCGAGTGATACGCTGAGAAGCTTTTGCGCTTCTACGGCAAATTCCATCGGGAGCTTGTTGAGCACTTCTTTGGCATAACCGTTGACGATGAGTCCTACGGCATCTTCGGGCGGAATGCCTCGTTGATTGCAGTAGAAGAGTTGCTCTTCCGATATTTTGGAAGTGGTGGCTTCGTGCTCTACAATGGAGGTGTTGTTGTTGACGTCTACGTAAGGAAATGTGTGTGCTCCGCTGGTGGATGAGAGTAACAGGGAGTCGCACGAACTGTAGTTGCGCGAATTTTCGGCTTTGGCACTCATTTTTACGAGTCCGCGATAGGAATTTTGGCTGTGACCGGCACTGATACCTTTGCTGACAATGGTGCTGCGCGTGTTCTTGCCGATGTGTATCATCTTGGTGCCGGTGTCGGCTTCTTGATGATGGTTGGTGACGGCCACGCTGTAGAACTCGGCTTGCGAATTGTCGCCGGTTAGGATGCACGACGGATATTTCCAAGTAATGGCCGAGCCGGTCTCAACTTGTGTCCACGAGAGCTTGCTGCCCGAGCCGCGTAAGTGTCCGCGTTTGGTCACCAGGTTATAGACACCGCCGCGACCTTCTTCGTCACCGGGATACCAGTTCTGGACGGTGGAGTATTTCACTTCAGCATCTTTGTTGACTACAATCTCTACAATGGCGGCATGTAATTGGTTCTCGTCGCGCATGGGAGCGGTGCAGCCTTCCAGGTAGCTGACGTAGCCGCCGTCGTCGCATACGATGAGCGTGCGCTCAAATTGCCCGGTGTTGATGGCGTTAATGCGGAAATATGTCGACAGTTCCATCGGACAGCGTACGTTCTTGGGGATGTAGACAAACGAACCGTCGCTGAATACTGCGCTGTTGAGGGCGGCAAAGAAGTTGTCGCGATAAGGTACTACGCTGCCCAAGTATTGGCGCACTAGGTTGGGATAGTTTTTGATGGCTTCCGAAATGGAACAGAACAAAACGCCGCGTTCGGCCAGTTGCTCCTTGAAGGTTGTCTTAACGCTCACTGAATCCATCACGGCGTCTACCGCCACTCCGCTCAAGGCTAAGCGCTCCTGCAAAGGAATACCCAGTTTGTCGAACGTTTTCTCCAACTCCGGGTCAATTTCGTGCTCCCCTTCTTGGCGCTTCTTACCGCGCGGGTCGGCATAGTAGGAGATGGCTTGGTAGTCGATTTCGGGCAGGTTGACATGACCCCACTTGGGCTGTTCCAATGTTTGCCAGTAGCGGAAGGCGCGCAGGCGGAACTGGAGCATCCAGTCGGGCTCTTCCTTCTTCTGCGAAATCAGTCTGATGACATCTTCGTTGAGTCCTTTGGGAATAATCTCGGTGTCGACCTCTGTGGTGAAGCCGTATTCGTATTTCTTTTCCGTAATGCTGCGGACCAGTTGGTTCTGTTCGCTCATGATTTCTTGCTGTGATCAATATCAATCCAAATGGTGTCGGTCTCTTCTTCTTCCAAGTCGTCACCGTTCGTTGTCGCTTCGGGTTGGGCCTGCAAAGGTTCTTTGCCTTCAAAGAATCCTTGTGCCACTGCGGCCAAGGAAGAGTAGAAGACAGAGTCCTTCTTCTTCTGGTTGTCCATCAGGCCCACGTAGTCCATGGCTCCGAAAACAAAACTGATCAGAATCATGTATTTTGCCAGACTGACCACGGCTCCGGCCATCGAGTTGAGCTTGCCTAAGTGCAAACCCTTGAAGGAACGGGTCAGCACGTTGGCGGCCACTCCCAACAAGATGGGGACAACGATCCAAAGGATGACGAAAGCCAAGGCCTTGATGAGGTAGTCGCTGACCACGGCACTGGTCACGATGCGCGGCGCCAGCCAGTTGCCGAAAGCGTCGTAAAGACGGTATGCAACGAACAAACCTACAAAAAAGCCTACCATGGAGGTAAGCTCTTTGAACAGGCCTTGTTTCCATCCATGGTAGACCGACCATAATACCAGTAGGATAATGGCTAAATCAATCGTTTCCATGTGGGACGGGGGCTTATAGTTTTTGTTTGATCTCGATTTCGTGGAAGGTCTCGATCAAGTCACCCTCAAGAATGTCGTTGCAGTTGGTGAGACTGATACCGCATTCAAAGTTGGTGGTCACTTCTTTCACATCGTCCTTGAAGCGTTTGAGCGCATTGATCTCTCCGGTGAACTTCACGATGCCGTCGCGGATGAGTCGGGCTTTGTCGCTGCGGTGAACCTTTCCGTCAATGACGAAGGCTCCGGCCACAGTTCCCACCTTGCTGATGTGGTAAACCTGACGCACCTCAAGCGTTCCGGTCTGCTCTTCCTTGATGATGGGCTTCAACATACCCTCCATGGCCGTCTTGACGTCGTGGATGGCATCATAAATAATGGAGTAGAGGCGCACGTCGATGCCTTCCTGATCGGCTTCCTTGCGGGCTTGAGCACTGGGACGAACCTGGAAACCGATGATGATGGCTTGTGAGGCGGCTGCCAGCGAAACGTCGCTTTCGGTAATCTGACCCACGGCTTTGTGAATGACGTTAACGGCAATCTTCTTGGTTGAAAGCTTGATGAGGGCATCGCTCAAGGCTTCAACCGAACCGTCTACGTCGCCCTTAACAATGAGGTTGAGCTCTTGGAATCCACCAATGGCAATGCGGTTACCGATGTCTTCAAGCGTAGGACGCTTGTTGGTGCGGAGGCTTTGCTCGCGTTGCAGTTGCAGACGCTTGTTGGCAATGTCGCGCATTTCTTGTTCGGAATTCATGACGTGGAAGGTATCACCGGCCTGAGGAGCTCCGTTAAAGCCGAGCAGCGTGGCGGCGCGGGCTGGGCCTACGTGGTCAACGTGCTTTCCGCGCTCGTCGCTCAAGTCTTTCACACGACCGTAGCAGGTTCCGGCAATGACGTTGTCGCCAATATGCAGCGTACCGTTGCTCACCAAGATAGTGGCCACATATCCGCGTCCCTTGTCGAGCGACGACTCAATGATAGTACCGGTGGCATTGCGGTTGGGATTGGCTTTCAGCTCCAGCATGTCGGCTTCGAGCAATACCTTTTCCAATAGTTCGTTGACACCGATTCCTTTCTTGGCCGAGATGTCCTGACTTTGGTATTTTCCTCCCCAGTCTTCTACCAGGAAGTTCATATTGGCCAGGGTTTCCTTGATCTTTTCAGGATTGGCGGTGGGCTTATCAACTTTATTAATGGCAAACACGATGGGCACGTTGGCTGCCATGGCATGGTTGATGGCCTCTTTGGTTTGGGGCATCACGTCGTCATCGGCTGCGATGATGATGATGGCAATGTCGGTTACTTGTGCACCGCGGGCACGCATGGCGGTAAAGGCTTCGTGACCCGGTGTGTCCAAGAAGGTGATGTGACGACCGTTTTCCAAGGTGACATTGTAAGCTCCGATGTGCTGCGTGATACCGCCGGCCTCACCGGCAATAACGTTGGAGTTGCGGATATAGTCGAGCAATGAAGTTTTTCCGTGGTCGACGTGTCCCATGATGGTTACAATCGGATCGCGCGGTTCCAAGTCTTCTTCGTTGTCTTCTTCTTCGTGAACAGCTTCCGACACGGATGCGCTGACGTATTCAGTTTGGAATCCGAATTCGTCGGCCACCAGGTTGATGGTTTCAGCATCCATGCGCTGGTTAATGCTAATCATCATACCAATGCTCATGCAGGTAGAGATAACTTTAGTAACCGGAACGTCCATCATGCTGGCCAATTCGTTGGCAGTTACGAATTCGGTTAATTTCAGAATTTTGCTTTCTGCATTTTCCTCATTCATGCGCTCTTCATTGGCTGCACGTACTTGGTCGCGCTTTTCACGGCGGTATTTAGCGCTGTTGCTGAAATTCTTTTTGCTGGTCAGGCGAGCCAAGGTCTTTTTTACTTCCTTGGCAACGTCTTCATCCGACACCTGTGGTTTCAGCACGGAAGGCTGCTGTTGCTTCTTGTTCTTATTCTTTTGGTTGTTCCTATTGTTATTGTCCTGACGCGCTTGTTCGCTCTTTTTGGCTTCGGCATTGATGTCAACCTTATTGCCCGAAATGCGTTTGCGCTTTTTCTTGCTTTGTCCGCCTGCACCGGGTTGACCGTTGTTGTTTGCAGTGTTGCCCGCGTTGTTGTGTTGCTGACGGAGCTTTTCTTCGCGTTCTTTCTTCTTTTCTTCCTTTGACTTCTTGCGCGGACGGGTATTCTCGTTGATGCTGGAGAGGTCAATGGTGCCCAATACCTTGGGACCGGTAATGGTCGTCGTAGGGTTCAGGCGGAAGATGCCGTCGGACTTGCTGTCTTCTTCAGCAGTTTTTGTCTCGTTGGTCTCTTTGCTGGCAGGCTGTTCAGTAACCGTCGGAGTAGTTTCGGCTGTTTCTTTTTTCGGCTTCTCTTCTTTGGGAGCAGTTGGAGCTTCGTAAACCTTGGCAGGAGCTTCTGTTGCAGGCTGAGGCTTTTCTGTTGTGGGTTCCTCCTTGATGGGAACTTCCTTCTCTATTTCCGGAATTTCCGGAAGAGGCTTCTCTTGCTGTTGAACGGTGGTTGCAGGAACTTCTTCTTTTACTTCCACCTTTGTTTCAACCGCGTTATCTTGCTTTTCTGCAACGGGTGCAGTAGTTTGCTCGTCTTTCTCCGTCCTTTCCTCCTTGGCGGGCTCGGTCACTTCTTCAGGAGCTGCCTGAGGCTCCTTGGCAGGCTGTGGAGCGGGAGCCGGGGCAGGAGCAACGGCCGGTTTGCCGACCCGACTTAGATCAATTTTCCCAATAGGCTTGATCTGGAGCTTAGAGTCTTCAGGAATCTCTGTTTTGATTTCTTCAGCACCCTTTTTCGGCTGGAAGCTTTTCTTATCTTTTTCGGTGTGACGTTGTGAGATGAGTTTGTCGGCTTTGTTACGCAGATTTTTGTCTGAACAAAATTCGTTTTTAATAATCTGGTATTGCTCATCGGTGAGTTTGGCATTCATGTCGTTCTTGACCGTGAAGCCTTTCTTCGCCAGAAAGTCGATGACCGTCTGAAGTCCAACGTTGAATTCTTTTAGTACCTTATTTATTCTGACGCCCATAAATTACTCCTTCTCAAATTCTTCGTTTAATATGTTCAATACGTCATCAATGGTGTCTTCCTCCAAGTCAGTCATTTGTATCAGTTCTTCACGTGTGTGGGAGAGAACTTCGCGGGCTGTCTTCATTCCGGCCTGGTTGAATGCGTCAATTACCCACTGGTCAATTTCGTCAGAGAATTCGTAGAGGTAGATGTCATCTTCTTCGCCTTCTTCTGATTCGCGGAATACGTCAATGGTATATCCGGTTAGCATGCAGGCCAATTTAATGTTGAGTCCGCTTTTACCAATTGCCAGCGAGACTTCTTCGGGCTTGAGATATACCTCAGCCTTGCGGGTTGCTTCATCCAGGTAGATTTCTGTTACCTTGGCCGGACTAAGGGCACGTTGGATATAGAGTGACTGGTTGGTGGTAAAGTTCACCATGTCTATATTTTCGTTTCTCAATTCACGTACGATTCCATGAATTCTTCTTCCTTTTACTCCAACGCAGGCACCCACCGGGTCAATGCGGTCATCGTAGCTCTCAACCGCAATCTTGGCGCGCTCGCCCGGTACGCGGGCAATGCCCTTAATGGTGATGAGTCCGTCATTGATTTCAGGCACTTCGGCTTCCAACAAGCGTTGCAGGAAGACGGGGGAGGTGCGGCTAAGATAAATCTTGGGAATGTTGTTCTGGTTCTCTACGCGGTGAATGACTGCGCGTACTGTTTCGCCTTTACGATAGAAGTCGCCGGGTATTTGTTCTGATTTGGGCAGCAGCAAATCGTTGTGTTCTTCGTCTTGCAGCAGCACTTCGTTCTTCCAAACTTGGTAAACCTCGGCAGTAACTACTTCGCCGATTCGGTCCTTGTATTTATTGTAGAGAGAGTCATGCTCCAGTTCCAATACTTTTCCTGCTAACGTTTGGCGGAGAGTAAGGATGGCGCGGCGTCCGAATTTCATGAAGTCAATCGATTCACTCACGTCTTCGCCAATTTCGTAGTCGGCATCAATCTTTCGGGCTTCGCTCAAACTAATCTCCTTGTTCAAGTCGGTTACTTCGTCGTCGGCCACTACCACGCGGTTGCGGTGAATCTCACAGTCTCCTTTATCAGGATTTACGATGATGTCCAGATTTTCGTCTGAACCAAACATTTTTGCCAATACGCTGCGGAAGCTTTCTTCCAATACGCCTACCAATGTCGCTCTGTCGATGTTCTTGGTTTCTTTGAACTCGGCAAAAGTGTCAATGAGGCTTACGATGTTGTCTTTCTTGTTAGCCATATCTATTATTCTATTATTATTTTCTTGTAATGAGGAAATAAGCAGGAGGAATAGGACTATTCGGTCATTCGTTTTCCTGCAAGTGTCTGCTTATTTGAAGGTGATGAGATATTTGACGGTTTTTACGTCATCGTAGCCGAAACTTAAGTCTTCTTCCATCATTTTGGGGCGCTTGGCACCTTCAGGCTTGACTTTCTTCATAATGGTCAGGGTGAATCCGTTTTCGTCAGCGGTTTTCATAACACCTTTCAGCTTTTGGCCTTCCCGCGTCAGAACTTCAACATCATCTCCTACGTGATTCAGGTATTGTTGCAATACCTTGAAAGGTTGTCCGATGCCAGCGCTACCCACTTCCAGCTCAAAGTTCTCGTCATCACTGTCTAAACGCGCTTCAATGAATTTGCTGAGGTCTACGCAGTCATCAATCCAAACACCTTCCTTGTGGTCTATTTCCACGACAATTCGATCGTCAGTACTGATGGTTAGGTCAGTCAAGAAATAATCCTTGCCTTCCAACCATTCATTAACAATTTCTTCAACAATCTTTTTTTCTATCATATCGTTATGGTCTGAATTAAAAAGTGAGAAGCTCTTATCGGGCCTCTCACTCCTTTAACGCCTGCAAAAGTAATACTTTTCTTCGTTAACTTCCAAATACTTTCAAGAAAACTTTGCGCATCATCTTCTCTTTCTCACAAAAATCCGGTGATGGAACAAGAAGCGCTATGCTAAACAAAGGGGTATTCTTGTCAAGTTCGTGCTTTCGACAATCGAAAGCGTCATCATACTTTCAGATTAGATGGTCATTAGTTTTTTACTTCTCCGGTTTGTACATCTCTTATTAAGAGAGGTAAAATCAGCTTAGGAGATTCCAATGATGTATGTAAATCAGTTAGTTATTTTACTTACATCGAAATAAAAAGGTTAATTTGTTGAGCGAACAACTATAACAATTGGAAGAATGTTTAACAAAACATTCTCGTTTAGACAGAATAAGCGAAAAGTTTCTATACATAGCCATTAACATTTATTTAAATGAGATTGTTGTTCTGACTCTTTGTGTTACAAACTATTGCATCATTGTAGTTGGAAAGTTGATAAAATTTGAGAAGAGAATATTTGCCTATATAGCTTTAATTCTCTAACTTTGCAAACGCTTTTTTACCTCTCTTAATAAGAGATGTACTCAGATTGCAAGGAGTTTGCGGCTCTTGCCACGGATACGTGGTGTTCCGTTGAGTTGAAGGAATCCTTTTGTAGAAAGGCTTTCCAGCCAACCAAACTCTTCAGCTGCGCCGGTATTCCCATCATGGCGAGGAAGGGGAAAATGTATTCCGGAGGTTGTTGATTCAGGTTTTGTCCTGCTCCTTGCGTTAGTATTCTATGACCGTTGTCTGTGTGGTTACTGCGGGCCATCAACAACATACTTCCTTTATCTTTTTCGGCTATGTGTATCACTGAATCTCCAACACCAGTTGTTGCCACTGCAAATCTTCATTGGTATGCTCTTCGTGTGTTCCATCACCGAACATCAGAGGTGATTGCACGTTTACATGATGATGGTTGGCGCACGTATGTGGCTATGCGGCGTGAAGAGAATGTCGATATTCACTACAATGATAGTCGAGTGAAAGACGTGCCGGTCATTCCCTCGCTTATTTTCCTGCAGGCTCCTCACGATTACGTACTTTCTATCTATCGCTCTCCTGTGGCCCCTATGCGGCCTTATTGTACGCCTGGTACTTCTGTGCCGGCCATCATTCCTGATGCGGAGATGAATACGTTTATCTATGTTACGTCCCATTGCATGGAGCGTATGGATATGGTCAATCCCAATCTTATCAAAGGTGATCGTGTGCGCGTGACCGAGGGCATCTTTCGCGATCAAGAGGGTTACATTCTGCGCGTTCATGGAACCAAACGTTTTGTAGTAGTCATTGAGGGCGTGGCTGCGGTGGCTACATCTTTTATTCCAGGCCGCTTTCTTCAAAAGTTGCCGCCCCATTTTTAAGTGTGTACTCCCTGCCGTTTCCTGAAGTCTCGATATCCTTCGGACGGCTTCCTGCTTATTTTATCATGTCTTTTTTTGAAGGAACATCCTCTTTGCGCTGGTATGCTCTTAAAGTCTTTTACCGACGTTATGCTGCCATTTGCGCAACATTGAATCGTGATGGTGTGGAATATTTCATTCCTCCTCTCCGTCCCGATTGCATGCTAATGTTTGTCCGAACGACAAGCGATTATATTGCCTTCCTGCAGACTGTGCTCCTTGAAAAGGGGCGAGTTGTCTGTGAACCAGGAGCACAACGGCCGGCTTACGTATCTGATGCGGAGATCGAAATGTTCCGTTTGGTCACATCCATGGGAGCAAACGAATTTGAAGTGGTTGACAACCTTTCTTCCGATCGATTGAAAGATTATTGTCGTGTGATTGAAGGAAAGTGGAAAGGTGCAGAAGGCTTTTTGGCGCGCATTCGTCATCGCAAGCGTTTGGTCGTAACCTTGGGGAATTTCATCATGGTGGCTGCTACGGATTACATTCCTATAGCCCATCTTGAGCGTATTTCTTTGCCCTTGTGGAAACAAGGTGCATAATTATCCTACCTGAATCATTATTTTACGAAATTCAAAATATCAGGAAATATGTTGTCTGATTTTTTTATGCGAAACCGTTATCTGAGCTATCATTTAGTCCTGTTAATGGACCTGTTTCTGTCCGTATTGTCTACGGCCTTATCGTATTTATTAGT
>CALZOH010000126.1 GCA_945827465.1 uncultured Prevotellaceae bacterium | reverse complement strand
AGCCTACCTTGTGTGTCTTGACCAAAGCTACGATGAGCAGGTTGTCATTCTGTCCGCATTCATACAAGGGAGAGATTTCGCCGTCCTTGGCATCGAAGATCCACTTCATGGTTTCGCGGGTGTTGGAAACATTGGCTACGTAGTGCTCGCTGCTGTAAAGGTCGTTGCGGCTTTCAACGGTGTAACCGCTTTTGCCTGCATTGGCTTCCATGGCTTTGAGATCGGTGCTGGTGGCAACGAAGTGGCTGAAGTCATTGTATGCTTTGTTGTAGGTTTCTTTGCTGAAGTCAACGGTGCGCTTGATAACGGCAATGTCGTATTTGGTGGTCATGGCCTTTCTTGCCAATACTTCAATAATGATGTTGCCCTGTTCAAACGACATATTCTTGGTTTGGCCAACTGCCAGGTTATTGATGGTCTTGATGAAGTTGGCGTTGTCGGCATCCATGATGGAGTTCTCATACTGCTGAGAAGTAATCCAAGCCGAGTCACCCTGCTGGCCGTACTTCTTGGCGAGTTCCTTGAACTGAGCACCGCCTTGCAGAGCTGCATAGATGCTGTCGGCACGTTTGTGAGCCTCTTCAGCCGTGGTTCCGCCTACCTGAATCTGACGAATGAGAACAGAGTCGGGCTCCTGTACCATACCCATCAGTTTAATCACGTTGTCGGTGTTGTCGGCAATGTTGTAGTAAGGACCTTTTACGCTGCCTACGCTCAAAGAATCGAGCTGATTCTGAATGTCGGCGGGAAGAGATTTCTTGGTGACGGGAACCATGGAGTAAGAAACCAGTGAGTTGGAGTTGCGAACGATGTTAGCCACATCGTTGGTGCCCTTCAACTTCTCGGCATAGCCTTCCATTTCCTTCATGAGTTCTTCTTTGTCTTTCTCGCTGGCGTTTACTTTTACGGAAACGTACTTGATGTCGCGAGACTCAACATACTGGCGATATTCTTCTTTGGTTGCGTCGTACTTAGCTTTGAGCTCGCCGTCGGTAACGTTGATGTCTTTTTCAGGAACGGCGGTGAAAGGACAAGATGCCAACAAGATGTTGCTGTTGTCAACTTGACCGTCGAAGTTCATCTTGGCTTCGATGGGGTTGGACAGGATGGACTTGGCTACGAGCACCTGATATTTCTGCTGCAGGAGGTTTTCGCGCAGGGTCTTCTCGATGAATCCCCAGTATTTGTACATGCTGGCATAATATTCCATATACTGCTGCGGGAACTGTGTGGTGTTCTCAGTGAGCATCTTTTCATATTCCTGCAAGAAGGTCTTCAGCATGTTGGCATCAAAGCGTCCGGTCTTTTCGTTTCTGAACGGAGTTTGCATCAGAATGGGGTTGGAACCTTCGTTCAGTACCTGCTGCATTTCGCTGTCGGTAACGGTCAAGCCAAGGGCTTCACACTCGTGAGCGACGAGCTGGTAGTTAACGTGCATCTGCCAAACGTAGTCGCGGGCTTGAGTTGCCTCTACATCAGTCAGTGATGTGGTGCCACGCATAAACTTGAGAGCGCTCTCATAGTTTTCGTACATTTGCTGGAACTCTTGTGTAGAAATGGTTTGTCCATAAATCTTGCCAACTTGCATCTTGCTGTGGTTGGCGGTGGTTTCAATGGAACGGAAAAACTCTTCGGCGATAAAGGCAAACAAGCCTAAACCGATAATGATAATGAGCAAGACTCCCTTGCTCCTGATTTTTTGTAATGCTGCCATTATGATTAATGTTTATATTTCTTCGTTATGACTATTTTTCGAGCACGCAAAGTTATAAAAAATGTTGAACATACAACTCCTTTTGCTTCGATTCTTTGCTTTTAGGGGTTTACTTTCAGTTTTACCAATTCTATTTTCGAGGTTGCCGTCTTGATGATGGTAAATTGGAACTTGTCAATGGTCAGGATTTGTCCTGTTTTGGGGAAGGCTTGGTGATGGTAAAGAATATAGCCGCCCACGGTCAGGTATTCATCTGATTCCGGCAGATGGATGCCGAATTGTTCATTGACTTTTTCTATTTCGAGGCGGGCGGAGAGCAGGTATTCGTTGTCGCCAACCTTTTTTGCCGTGTAGGTGACCACATCATGTTCGTCTTCAATGTCACCGAAAATCTCTTCAACGAGGTCCTCGAGTGAAATGATGCCCGAAGTACCTCCAAACTCGTCGGCTACTACGGCAATGGATTTCTTTTGTTGCATAAAGATCTGCATCATTTTCTGTGCCGACATCGATTCGGGTACAATGGGTATCTGACGAATGCTTTGGTTCCAATTCTCACGGGCGGCCGACCGGAACATGTCGGAAGAATGGACATAACCGATGATGTGGTCCAAATCTTCTTGGTAGACGATGATCTTGGTCTTACCGCTTTTTACGAATGTGTTGATGAGTTCCTCGATGGGGTCACTGATTTCAACGGCCACTATTTCGGTGCGTGGCACGATGCAGTCGTGTACACGGATGTTTGAAAACTCGATGGCGTTGTGAAACAGTTCTAAGTCTTTCTCGCCAATATCGGGTTTGTCGACCGAAAGAACCGGTTTCTGTCGGTTTTCCATCAGTTCTTTGCCTCCAAAGAGTCGGGCAAGATATTTGTCGTCCATATTGATGCCACCGATTTTCAGCAGTAGCTTGGGCAACAATAACAGCAAGCGTGTGAATGGAAGCAATAGGATGCCGATAAAGTAGAGGGGCAGCGCCATCCCTTTGAGCGCTTGGTCGGGATGTCGTCCGCAGAGCAGTTGGGTAAAGGCGAAACCGCCTAACAGGAAGGTAACGCCAACCAGCAGCCATGCGGCTATTTGCAGGGGTAAGTTCCATTCCCAACCGGCCAGCTTGCACCATTCTGCAATCAGCAAGTATTCCATACATGCACCTGTCAGCAAGGCAATGGTGGCTGTCCACCGGGTAGAGGCTAAAAATAGTCCCGGAATTTTGTAGAAATTGACAAGGATTTTCTCCAACAAACTATCGGATGATTTATCGGCTTCACGATATTTGAAGGAATAAATGAAGGCCAAGCGGGCTCCTTCAAAAAATAGGTAGAGGAGGAGTCCAATCAGAAAGCCTGTCAAATAGGAATAACTATCCATTTGAATATGATGTCTTATTTAAAATGTCCATTAGGTGGTAGGGAGTCACCGGGTTCAACCGGTGTTCTTACCGATTTCTTGGGTTCTGCCGTCAGCACGGGTGGCTCTTTCGTTTCGACGACAGTCTGTGTGGTGTCGACTTCAGCGTTATCATTATCGTTGTTGGCACTTTCGGGCAGAGGGAAGGCTGCCTGAGAGATGTTGACTTCGTAGAGGGTCATTTGCTCGTTGGAGCGGAAACTATGCCCTTTTACTTCGCGATCGGGGGTGATGAGGTGGGAATACTTGTTAGAATAGAATTCGTGTCGGTTCATGTCCCAGTATAATAGTTCGGAACGGAATCTGACACCGTCTTCGTTCCATACGGTGACGCGTCCGCGCAGTTCCCAGAGATTTTGGTTGTACCAGTAAGCCGTATCGGCAGTGATGAACATCTGAATGTGGAACTGTTCATTGAATTTCTCCATGAGCAGTCCTTTGTTGAAGGTCTGCCGAGGCGGATTGGTGCGGTCGTACACCTTCCATTCTTCGGCAATAAGTTTATAGCGGATGACTCCCGAGTCGGAGATCAACTTGCTGACACCGTATGTGGTCATTGCTGGAATGGAGTCGCGTAACTCCACCGCCGGTGCAATGGGTGGCTTGTCGGAGTTGCACGAAGCAATCAGGGTCAGCAGTGTACAAACAACGGTCAGCAGAGGCAACTGTCTCATTCAAACTTCCACTTATTAAACCAGGTGGCGTTGAACGTCAGTCCGACGCACAGACGGAAATAATCTTCCTTAATCAGATTGTCGTTCGAGGGAGAAACGTGTTCGTATTGGGTCGAAATATTGATGGAAGAACTATTGTTGTATCTGTTGGTGATAGGAATGCTTACGCCGAGGCTGGCCAAATAGTTTTTCGGTCCGTCCTGATTGTACATCTTGAAGTAAGGAGTAGCATACGATACACCGAAACGGTAGTTGATATGGTCACGCATGCGATAACCCTGTGGGTTCGGGGTGTATTGTCCGCCAATGGTCACTTTGTGGCGGTTTGAAAAACTGTTGGTGCCCACTTTATATACTTGGCTTCCGCCTTCATCCTCCAATCGGGGGAAACGACAGTCTTGCCACATTTGGCATGTGTAATCAATGCCTACGACCCAACGGTCTTTGTGGTTCCAAGCTGCACCGATGCCATACGACCAGGGGATTTCGTAGGCTTTCCCAATATTTGTGGTGTCGGCACCGACTACCGAACTGGTAGTTCGTTTTTGGTTGATAAAGACGGCTTGTTGGTCAATCTGATGTCCGATACCGAGTGTGACTCCGGCCGTAATCTGATTGTCTTTATTGATAGGGTAGGTGTATTGCAGTCCCCAGTCGAGCAACCAGGTATTGATGTTCCCGGTGTAGCTACGATAGAGCGATTGGATGTTGCTTTCGCTGAACGATATGTTCGACGCGTGGCTGTAGTCGCCCCAAAGGTAGCTGACGTTGGCACCAATGGCAAAGTTCTTGACCGGTGCCCAGCCTAATCCAATATATGCTAAATGCAGACCTCCTTCGCCCAGATAGGTGGCTGTGTTGGTCTTTTCGCCGTAACCGTCGATGTCTTCCATGGTGCGCGAGCTATTGAAGTTGTAACCGACTACCGAGAACGGGCGCATACCGAGTGACAATCCCAAGCCTTTGAAAAGTCTGAAGCCTGCCTGTACATAGTCAAGGGTGGTGTTCTGCGGATTAACGCTGCTACCGTTGTATGTCATGTGGGCTGTATTGAATGAGGCTCCGATGTCGAAAATCATGGTCAAGGAGTCTATGGCGGCATACGAAGCGGGGTTTTGGTGGTTCAGCAGGTTGGGCCCGCTCATGCCGAGGCCTACTCCGGCCATACCTTTATTAAATCCTTGTGCTTCGTCGGCCAGTGTCCCGATGCCGTAGCGTGAGTAGGGTGAATTGTTTCCGCTCGTTTGTGCCTGCAGGCGGTGGCAACAAGTTGTTACGGTCACGATGAGCGCAATCAGTAGTTTATATTTTGTCATTGTATTCCAATATGCAGTTTAATCCGCGTGCCACAAGTTGTTCGTCAAGGGTCATGCGAGGATAATCTTTCTTTAATTCAGTGTAGAAAATGTGGCTGTCGCCGCCGGTGAGAATCGTTCTCATCTCTATCCAGCGTTTGTCGAGGAATTGCAGGTAGAGTTCTATTTCGGCGCGTATGCCCCACATCACTCCTCCCGTTAGTGCCTCGTGGGTGGAACACCCCATCAAGCCGGGCCACTTCCCGTTGTATTCAACGCGTGGCAGTCGGGCAGTGTGCTCGTGCATGGCACTGAATCTCATCTTCATTCCGGGGGCAATGTTGCCTCCGCGATAAATGCCATCGGCAGTGAGCAGGTCGTAGGTGATGCAAGTGCCCATATCAATGACCAGGACGTGACTTTCGGGGAAGTGTTGTCTGGCTCCCACTACGGCTGCGATGCGATCGGGCCCCAGGGTGTGGGGTGATCCGTAGCCGTTCTTGACGGGTAGGGGAGTGCTTTCGCTTAGTCGGAGCGGTGTGGGGTTCATCGTCTTCAGCAGAGAAGTAAGCGGTTCGGCTGTTTCTGACACCGAAGAGAGGATGGCGCGTGTGATGTCTCCGGTTCCGAGCAATTGCTGCAAGGGTTGCGCATCGTCTCGTCCCCCTTCCAACTGTGTGACGCAATTCCCTTCTGCGTCGAATGTTGAATACTTGGCGGTCGAGTTCCCTATGTCAATGATTAGGTTCACTTTTGGCTAATTTGTGCGCAAAGGTAAGAAAAAGTTGAGAGATAAACCTCTATGGCTACTTTCTTAACGCTTATTTTATCTGAAAATACTCTTTGTATCGTTCGTAGAGATGGTGCGCCTGAATGTATGCCGACTGCGGACTCATGAAGTGGCTGAACTCAAAGGTGATGGCCTTGTCGTAATGGCAACGCTGGGCGGCTTCGAGTTTCATGCGCAGTTTGTCGAACTTGATGGGCAGGAACTTGATGGGCATGTCGCGGTCGAAGGTTTCGGCGTTGGTCCAGCACTCCATGCCGTAGCGGTCGGCCAGTTTCTTGTTGACTTGAAAGAAGGCGTCCAGTTCGTCGTAGTCGATGTGTCCGTCTTGAAAGGCTACGGCGTTGACTACGCTGTGAATGCCGTCGAAGATTTCGTTCCATTCGCGTTCGTGGGCTTCAACGCTCACGGCGTCGCTCTTCTTGAGGTCGGTCGAGGCGGCTGCCACGGCTTTCTTGCCGTCGATCCAGGGTGAGATGAAGGTGGGCAGGTTGTTGGAGATGTCTTTGCACATCTTGCCCATCTGGTAGAAGGTGTTGATGGCGCCTTTGGTCTGTCGGCTGATTTCCGTGCTCAGATACCATCCGCCAAAACTCTTGTGGCGGCTGCCGTAACGTTTCCAAACTTCTTCTATCACGTATTTGTTGTCTTCGAGTTCCCAGCTCATGTCGCCCGTGTCCCAATAGTGGCCGGAGTCGTAGAGGCCGAAGTAGAACTTCATGCCGTACTTGTCGCTCAGTGTCAGGAAGAGTTCTATCAAATCCAGGCTGGGAGCGTAGGCTCCTCGCTTCTTCATCAGGTATTCGGAGGGATAAGTCAGGAATTTCCGATAACCGGAGCGGATGACTATCACGGTGTCGATGCCGATGGCTTTCATGTATTTGAAATCCTGTTCCCATTCGCGCGGTCCCCAGTTCTGGTGTGGGATGTCGTGACTGATTTCGTCGAGGAAGGCTCCTGTCAGTTTTAGCCCTTGTGCTTTGGGTATGGCGTAATAGTCATTGGTGGCGGGTTCGGGTGTTTGGGGCTGCCGGGCGGCTGCCATTGCTGTTTCGCCGTGGAGCAGGGCGGGGCCCATCAGGGTGGCTGCTCCGGTTACGGCCATTTTCTCTAAAAATTTTCTTCTATCCATATCTTTAGGTTGATGATGATTATTTGTTGTGGGTGTCGAACCAAACGCCTTGTGCTTCCAGTTCGCTTCTCAGTTGGGCCGTGTTGACATTTCTCACGGCGTCGTTTCCTTTTACGGCGAGGGCGGCTGCCGTGCCTGCTCCTTGTCCGGTCACCAGGCAGGTGCCTATTTCGCGGGCATCGTCGGTGAGTGCTTCTTCGTAGCTGAAGCAGCGTCCGGCCACCAGAAGGTTGTCGGTGTGGCGCGGCAGCAGGGCGCGGTAGGGGATTTGCCAATAGGGGCGTTCTTTTTCGGGCACTTTGCGTCCGTCGTAATTGATGGTGGTGTAGGCTCCGCTTACGCCGATGCAGTCGTCAAAGTTCCGATAGGTCATCGTGTCCTTCAGCGTGAGCTGGTAGCAACCGTTGAGTATGCGGGTGGTGCGTATGCCGAGCTGTGAGGCCGTGTCGAGCAGGAATACTTGTTCGTAACCGGGTTGCTGCCGCAGCTTCTCAACGTCTTCCCATATTTTCAGGCGGAACTTCTGTTGCAGTCGCGAGAGGTTCATCACGTCGAGCCCGTCTTGTTTGGCATCGCCCCACATGTAGTGCCACGTTACGCCGGGGATGGGCGTCTGGGCTCCCAGTCCGTGCGGCTTGTAGCCGGGTGCGTTGTGGTTGACGCGGTCGGTTCCGCCCAGCCGGGCTTCCATGCCAATGGCGTAGCGGGCTTCGAGGTATTTCTCGCCGGCCCAGTGGAACACGTCGCCGTCGCCGGTGCAGTCGATGACTACTTTGGCCAGCAAGGCCCGACGTCCCGACTTGCTTTCGGCAAAGATGCCCCGAATCGTGCGGCCGTCCATTACGGCGCCGGCGGCCCATGCGTGATAGACCACTGTGACGCCGGCTTCCTGCATCATTTTTTCAAGTACGTATTTGCAGGCCTCGGGGTCGACGAGGGGGTTCACCTCGCCTCTGACCATGTTGAGCCGGCGCAGGCGGTCTGTGATTTCTCCGCTGATGCCGTGAATCACCTGGGTGCGTTGGGCCTCTTGACTCAGTCCGTGGGTGCAGTTGAGCGGCAGCACCAGACCTCCGGTCCACAGACCGCCCAAATGATTGTAGCGCTCCACCAGGCAGGTCTTCATGCCCATGCGTGCCGCCGAGAGGGCGGCTGCCACGCCCGACGGACCGCCGCCCACCACCAGCACGTCGCTTTCGAGCAGAATGGGCACCTGCCGGGCCGGTTCTTCCACGCAGTCCTTGTGCAGCGTGGCGGTCTTCTTCTTCGACTTGCCCCGGACCGTTTGGTGGCCCAGCGTGAGCGCACCTGCCAGCAGCAGGCCTTCTTGGATGAATTTACGGCGTTTCATGTTCCTTGATGATTGAAAGGGAAATGGTGTGGGGCGCAGCGTTCGCTTGTTGAAGCGGAACAAGTTGGCCAAACGTTCGCAAAAGTAAGCATAAATATGGAATGTTGAAAAAATCTTTGGTCGAAAATCCGTAATTTTGTCCGGATTAATTCAATAAAGTATGATGATGAATAAAACGATTCTCCTTTTGTTAGTCTGGGCTCTCTGCAGCTGTACCGAGGCCCAAACACGCGTCAGCTTGCCCGCGCCCAATGCCGGCAAGGCTTCAAAGATGACATTGATGCAAGCGTTGCAAAACCGCCATTCGGTACGTGAATATGCCGATAAGGTCATTCCCGACGCCACGCTGAGTACCTTGCTTTGGGCTGCCTGCGGCTATAATCGTCCGGCCGAAAAGCGCATTACGGCGCCCAGTGCCATGAATGTGCAAGACATCAGCGTATATGTTTGTCGGGCCGACGGTGCCTATCGTTACAATCCCGATGAGCATGCCCTCGACCGTGTTTCTTCCAAGGATTTGCGCGCGAGCGTGGCTTCGCGACAGGATTTTGTAAAGACAGCTCCCGTTTGTTTGGTGTTGGTCAGTGACCTCAGCAAGTTCCGTTCGCCCGATGCCGAGATGGGAGCCCTTGACGCCGGATACGTATCCGAAAACATTTGTCTGGCATGTACAGCATTGGGCCTGTGCACCGTGCCGCGTGCCACAATGGATCGCGAAACTTTGACCCGCGAGTTAGGTCTGCAAAGCCATCATCGTCTTTTTATCAATCATCCGATAGGTTGGCCAAAGAAATAGGTTAGGTTAAATAGTCATTGACAGCGGGCGGGGAGATTCCCTGCCCGTTAATTGTTTGCCACGGAGCGCGGCGAGGTTTTTCCCTTCAATTCCATTTTAGCAGTTCCATCGCCTGGCATGTCCGCTCATGTGAAGGGCGTATGCGATACGCCCCAACATATTTACCATTGATTTGTTGGGGGTGCGGTGATGGATGGCATCATTTCGTGTAAGTATTTCGCTAAAAACTGTAGGGGCGTATCGCATACGCCCTGA
>CALZOH010000125.1 GCA_945827465.1 uncultured Prevotellaceae bacterium | reverse complement strand
TTATGGACTGCAAAGGTCGTACGTTTACCACCGTTACAGGTTTGTGAAAGTTAAAATATGTATTGTTTTTTTGCAAGATGGGTGCCATTTATTTATTTGTCGTTAACGAAAAGGGCTTGTTCGCTGGATGTCTTGGTGGTCGGTGACGGGGGATAGCGGGTGTGCGTAGGGCGGTGGTGAAGGTGTTTTTCCTCACAAAAATGTGTGTGAGCCATGAAAAATAGCTACCTTTGCGGCCGATAACTCATTCAGTTCAAGAAATTATGTCCAACAAGAAGTTGATCATTATTGCCTCTGCCGTCGGCGTGTTGTTGCTGGGCGGTTTATGTTATTTGATATTGAGTTTGCATCAGCAACGTCAGTACAATCAGGAGTTGGAGCAGTTGGCTGCCATGGATAAGAAGGAGATGGAAAACGAGTACACGCAGTTTGCCCTGCAGTATGACGAGTTGAAGCGCTCCATCCGTAATGACTCTCTGATGCAGCGTTTGGCTGAAGAGGAGGCCCGTACCAAGAGCCTTTTGGAAGAGTTGAAGCAGACGAAGAGCAACGATGCCCGTGAGATTTCGCGCTTGAAGAAGGAGCTGGCCACCGTGCGTGCCGTATTGCGTACCTATATTATTCAGGTGGATTCGCTCAACCGTTTGACCGAGAGTTTGAAGAACGAGAACCAGCAAGTGCGCCAGCAATATTCGCAGGCCACGGCACAGATCTCGTCGCTGACGAACGAAAAGGAGAATCTCTCTAATCAAGTGGCCATTGCTGCTCAGTTGGATGCTACCGGCGTGTCGCTGCAAGCTCAGAACAAGAAGGGCAAGCCGGCCAAGAAGACCAAGGATGTGACCCGCTTTGTGGTGAACTTCTCGATTACGAAGAATATTACGGCTCAGACTGGCGAGCGCAAACTCTATGCCCGTATCACCAAGCCCAACAATGAGGTGGTGGCACAGAGCGGTTCGGTGAGCTACGAAAATACGACCATTACTTATTCGGCTATGAAGGTGGTAGAATATGCCGGCGAAGAGACACCCGTAACACTCTTTGTTCCCGTGAATGAAATGCTGAGTGCCGGAACCTATCATGTCTACATCTTTGCCGAGGGCAATATGATAGGCTCAGGGTCGTTGACGATGGAGAAGTAGGCGTTATAATTCCCATTCACTATACCTTTTAATAGATAGAAGATGCTTCAGAGTGTTCGCGATTTACTGGCTCACGATAGTTTTGCTCGTGAAACGGGGGTGGAGATTACCCACGTCGAACCGGGTAAGGCCAGTGCCCGTTTGCTGGTAGGACCGAAGCACCTCAACGGAGCGGGTATTTGTCAGGGCGGTGCGCTCTTTACATTGGCCGATACGGCTTTTGCCGCTGCTGCCAACAGTCATCGTCACGTGACCGTTTCGACATGTGCCAACATGGCCTTTCTGAGACCGGCCGGTGAGGGATGGCTCTATGCCGAAGCCGTGGAAGCATTTTCGCACGAACGTCTGCCTTATTATGTGGTGGAGATTCGCAATGCTTCGGGCGAGTTGGTGGCCCAGATGACCTCCCACGGATATTGCACTCGGACGCCCGTGCCCGGAGTCGAGATGAATAAAGAATAAGATCTTTTTCGCATAAAATGTTGTTTATTGACTGCCATCCCATCTGGGGTGGCAGTTTTGTGAGATGGGGGAGTGTCGTTTATATTTTGTTTTTCGCCGCCAACTGTAGGGGCGTATCACATACGCCCTGACGTGGGCGAACAAGAAATGACGGTAGCGAGCATACCTTTATGTGTTATTGTTTTGAAAAAAGGGGCTTTGATTTGACGAATCATCATATTTCGTGCTCGTTTTGCATAAAAGTGTGATGTAACGGGGGTGATTATCTACATTTTTGTTAACTTTACACGCCAATTGAGAAAGTAGCTATGAGAGTCTGCCTCGTGCAATATGATATCGTGTGGAATCGTCCGTCAGTCAACTTGCAGCGGTTGGAAGAACTGCTGAAAGGCGTTGACGGAGTAGATGCTGTGGTGATGCCCGAAATGTTTTCAACGGGTTTCGTGACCGACGTTTCGCAGTTGTCGGACGATGCAGCTGAGCGGTGCTTGAACTGGATGCGCCGACAGGCTGCCTTGAAGGGCGCGACACTGTTGGGCAGTATGCCCGTGAAGGAGGTGGGACGTTATTATAACCGCTTGTATGTGGTGAGGCCCGATGGCAGTAGCGAGCATTATGACAAGCGTCACTTGTTCAGTTACGGTGGCGAACAGCGGCATTATGCTCCCGGTCAGGAGCGTGTGGTGGTGGAGTTGGGCGGATTGCGTTGCCTGCTTCAGGTATGCTACGACTTGCGTTTCCCCGTCTTCAGTCGAAATCGTTGTGACTACGATGCCATTGTGTACGTAGCCAACTGGCCCACGTCGAGGCTGGAGGTGTGGCGCACGCTGCTGAAGGCCCGTGCCATTGAGAACCAATGCTACGTGGTGGGCGTGAATCGTTGTGGTCGTGACCCGCTGTGTGAGTATGCCGGTTCGTCTGCCGCCATCGATGCTTACGGTCGTGTGATGGCCGAAGCAGGAATCGACAGGCAGGAGGTCATCACCGTAGACTTGCCCTTGGAACCCATGCAGGCTTTTCGCCGCAAGTTTCCCGTCTTGGCAGATGCCGATAGCTTCAGTCTTCTTTTCTCAACAACAAATGACAAAAAACAGGAACCAATTTATGAATAAAAACCAATTACTTTTGGGCGATGAAGCTATTGCCCTGGGAGCCTTACATGCGGGATTGGGCGGTGTGTATGCCTATCCCGGTACTCCCTCAACCGAAATTACCGAGTATATCCAGAATCATCCTTTGGCTGGCGAGCGTGGCGTGCACAGCCGTTGGTGCACCAACGAAAAGACCGCTATGGAGGCTGCTTTGGGCCTTTCGTATGCCGGCCGTCGTGCCTTGGTGTGTATGAAGCACGTGGGTATGAATGTTTGTGCCGATGCCTTTGTGAACGCTGCCATTACGGGCGTGAATGGAGGCGTGGTGGTAGTAGCCGCCGACGATCCCGGTATGCACTCCTCGCAGAACGAGCAAGACAGCCGCTTCTACGGAAAGTTCTCGATGGTACCCGTGCTCGAACCGTCGAATCAGCAGGAAGCCTACGACATGATGGCGCCTGCCTTTGAACTGTCGGAACAGTTGCGCCTGCCCGTCTTGTTGCGCGTGGTGACCCGACTGGCTCACAGCCGTGCCAACGTGAGCGTGGGCGAAGCCTGCGAACTGCGTCAGTTGGGTGTTGACAAGGGTAACCAGTGGGTGTTGTTACCGGTGAATGCCCGTCGTCAGTACAAATCGCTGATTGAAAAACAACCGACCCTGCAAGCGGCTTCCGAGGCTTCGGCCTTCAACCGCGAGGAAGCCGGCCCGTGCAGCGGAGGTTTAGGCGTGATAGCCTGCGGCATCGGATATAACTATGTTCGCGAAAACGAAAATCTGCCCATCTCGGGTCTGCTGAAAGTGTCGCAATACCCCTTGCCCGAAGAGGCCGTGCGTCGTTTGGCTGCCCAAAGCAGTGAATTGATGGTGGTCGAAGACGGGCAACCCGTGGTCGAAGAGGGTGTCAAGGCGCTCTTGGGAAGCGGTTACCGGGTGCGTGGCCGACTGACGGGTGACTTGCCCCGTACGGGTGAACTGAATCCCGACTGCGTGGCCCAGGCTTTGGGCTGTCCCGAGCGTGAGGGAGCAGCAGAAGCGCGTCAGGTGGTCGGTCGTCCGCCAGCCCTTTGTCCCGGTTGCGGTCATCGCGATGTGTATGCCGCCCTTCACGAGGTAGTGGCCGAATATCCCGAGGCTCGCATCTTTGGCGACATCGGTTGTTATACTTTAGGAGCCTTGCCTCCCTTCAGTGCTTTGGCCAGTTGCGTAGACATGGGAGCCTCCATCACCATGGCCAAGGGAGCTGCCGACGGAGGACTCTTTCCGGCCATCGCCGTCATTGGCGACAGCACCTTCACCCATAGTGGTATGACCGGCCTGCTTGACGCCGTCAACGATGGGTCGAACATCACAGTCATCATCAGCGACAATCTGACAACGGCCATGACCGGCGGACAAGACAGTGCCGGTACCAGCAAGTTCGAGGCCATCTGTGTAGGTCTGGGTGTTGCTCCTGAACATGTCAGGGTAGTGGTGCCGCTGCCGAAGAACATGCCTGAGATTACCCGCATCTTGCGTGAAGAAATCAACTATCAAGGCGTGAGCGTCATCATACCGCGCCGTGAGTGCATTCAAACACTGAGCCGCAAGCTCCGTCAACAGAAACAGAAGAAAGAATCATGAAGAAAGACATCATCCTGTGCGGTGTGGGAGGACAAGGCATCCTTTCCATCGCAACCGTTATAGGCGAGGCCGCCACACAAGCCGGTCTGCAACTCAAACAAGCCGAGGTGCACGGCATGAGCCAGCGAGGCGGTGACGTGCAGAGCAATCTGCGTCTGAGCACGGAACCCATCTACAGCGACCTGATAGCGCGTGGCAGTGCCGACCTCATCATCTCGATGGAACCCATGGAAGCCTTGCGCTATGTGGGCTACTTGGCCCCCGGCGCCTGGACCGTGAGTTCGTCGGAACCCTTCGTCAACATCCCCAATTATCCCGATACCGACTCCCTGCTCGCCGAGTTGAAGGAGCGTCAGAACGTCGAAACCCTGCCGATTGAAGCCCTGGCCCGTGAACATCAGGTACCCAAGAGTGCCAATATGATCTTGCTCGGCATGGCGGCCGCCCACTTAGAGATTCTCTCGCCCGAAGCATTGCGTCAGGCCATCTCGGCCGTGTTTGCCCGCAAGGGAGAGGCCATTGTGGCTGCCAACCTGAAGGCTTTCGACCTCGGACTTAATGCTGCCAAGTAATGAAGCCAACACCCATACCTCGCCAACTTGTCGACGAAGCTATCGGCAAGTTGGGCATTGAAGACTTCGGTCGTGCCACGATTCGCGAAATCGTGGCCGTTGCCCAAGAGGCCGAGAAAGCCTCGGGCCTGGAGTTCGTGAAGATGGAAATGGGAGTGCCCGGTCTGCCTGCTTCGACTTATGGCGTTGAAGCGCAGCGCAAGGCCCTGGCCGACGGTATAGCCCGTCTCTATCCCAACATCAACGGTGCGCCCGAACTCAAACGCGAGGCTTCGCGCTTTCTGAAAGCCTTTGTGGGTGTGGACCTGCAGCCCGAAGGCTGTGTGCCCGTATGTGGAAGCATGCAGGGAACCTTTGCCGCCTTTATGACTGCCGTGCAGGCCGACCCGAAGAAAGACACCATTTTGTTTATCGACCCTGGTTTCCCTGTGCAGAAGCAGCAGTGTGTCGTGATGGGTGCCCGCTTTGAGACCTTCGACGTGTATGAATATCGAGGGGAGCGCCTGCGCCCTCAACTGGAAAGTTACCTGCAGAGCGGTCGCATTGCCGCCATTATCTATAGCAACCCGAACAATCCGAGTTGGGTGTGCCTCAACGAAGACGAGCTGAGCATCATCGGTTCGCTGGCCACCCAGTACGATTGCATCGTGCTCGAAGACCTTGCCTATTTTGCCATGGACTTCCGCAAGGAACTCGGCACACCTTTTGAACCGCCTTATCAGCCCACTGTGGCCCGTTACACCGACCATTATGTGCTCTTGGTGAGCGGCAGCAAGGCCTTCAGCTATGCCGGCGAGCGCATCGGCGTGTGCTGCATTTCCGACGCCCTCTACCACCGTCGCTATGAAGCCTTGGCCCAGCGATACGGACAGGGAGAGTTTGGTCCGGTCTACATTCATCGCATTCTCTACGCCCTTTCGAGCGGCACGAGCCACAGCGCACAATTTGCCTTGGCAGCAATGATGAAGGCAGCCAGCGATGGCGAGTTCCGTTTTCGCGAGGACATCAAAGAGTATGGCCGACGGGCTGCCCGACTCAAGGACATCTTCTGTCGCAACGGTTTCCACTTGGTTTACGACCGCGACTTGGACGAACCCTTGGCCGACGGCTTCTACTTTACCATCGGTTATCCCGGTTACAGCGGCAAAGAGCTCGCTCGCGAGTTGCTCTACTATGGTGTCAGCGCTATTGCCCTCGACTCGACCGGCAGTCATCAGCAGGGACTGAGAATCTGCACCTCCTTCGTACGCGACAATCAGTATGAACAGCTGGAAGAGCGTATGAAATTATTCAACGAAAACAACAAAAGATAGAGATATGATTTGGAATCCAAATAAGGAATGCATGAGTCGCGACGAAATGAGCGCTCTGCAAGGAAAGAGACTGCATAAAATAGTAGAATACGTTTATCACAACGTTCCTTTCTACCGCAACAAGTTGCAGGCGATGGACATCACGCCCGACGATATTCAGACGATTGACGACATCGTGAAACTGCCCTTCACCACCAAGCAAGACTTGCGTGACAATTATCCCTATGGCCTGCAGGCTGCCCCGATGAGCGAAATCATCCGTGTACACGCTTCGTCGGGTACGACGGGTAACCCCACCATTGTGGGTTATACGCGCAAGGACATCGGCGTATGGAGCGAATGTATGAGTCGCTGTCTGACTGCTTACGGCATTACGCGCGACGACACCTTTTCGGTGGCTTATGGCTACGGCCTCTTCACCGGCGGTCTGGGTGCCCACTACGGTGTGGAGAACTTGGGTGCAGCCGTGGTGCCCACTTCAACGGGTAATACCGAAAAGCATGTGCGCCTGATTCGCGACCTCGGCATCACCGGCGTGGCCTGCACCCCGTCGTATGCCCTCTACCTGGCCGAGACCATGGAGAAGATGGGTATCAGCAAGGACGACATCCGCCTTCGCGTGGGCGCCTTCGGTGCTGAGCCTTGGACTGAGAACATGCGCAAGGAAATCGAGAGCCGTCTGGGCCTGAAGGGCTACAATCTCTACGGTCTGAGCGAAATCATGGGACCGAGTGTCAGCTACGAATGTGAGGAACAGAATAACTCCCACATCTGCGAAGACCACTTCTATCCGGAAATCATCAATCCCAATACCCTGGAGAAGTTGCCCAACGGCGAAGTGGGCGAACTTGTGTTCACCACCCTGACCAAGGAGGGCATGCCCGTATTGCGTTATCGCACCAAGGACCTCTGTTCGCTCATCGACGAGAAGTGCTCGTGCGGCCGTACCAACATCAAGATGACCCGCATCGTGGGCCGCAGCGACGACATGCTCATCATCCGAGGTATCAACGTCTTCCCCTCGCAGGTCGAAAGCGTAGTGCTCAGCATGAAAGAATTTGCACCCCACTACCTCTTGGTGGTTGACCGCGTGAACAATCTCGACACCTTGCAGGTGCAGGTTGAAGTGCGTCAGGAATACTTTAGTGGCGACTTCGACACACTGGCTCCCCTAAGTGCTTTGGAGAAGAAGCTTTCAGACAAGCTCAAGAGCGTGTTGAGCATCAGTGCCAAGGTACAGCTCAAAGCCCCCAACACCATCGAACGCAGTATGGGTAAGGGCAAGTTCGTGCTCGACAAGCGCGTGTTGAAATAAAGAACCGAAACAGAATCGATAGTAAGATGGAATATTCCCCCTATTTTGATCCCTTGCTCGAAACCCTCAGTCGTGAAGAAATCACGGCTCTGCAGTTGCAGCGGTTAAGAAGCACCGTCGAGCACTGCATGCACTCGCCCTTCTATGCCGAGCGGTTGAAGCAGTGCGGCGTGAGCGCCGACAGCATCAAGAGTTTGGACGACCTGAAACGCATTCCCTTCACTACGAAGCAGGACCTGCGCAATACCTATCCCTTCGGCATTGCCTCGGTAAAGCCCGAAGAATGCGTGCGTTTGCATTCGTCGAGCGGCACCACCGGCAATCCCACCGTGATACTTCACACGCAGAAGGACCTGAACGAATGGGCTGCTGCCGTGGCTCGCTGCCTGTGGATGGTGGGTTTGCGTCCGTATGACGTTTTCCAGAACTCATCGGGCTATGGCATGTTTACGGGCGGACTGGGCTTCCAGTACGGAGCCGAAAAGATGGGCATGCTCACCGTGCCAGCCGCTGCCGGTAACACCAAGCGACAAATCAAGTTCATGACCGACTTTGGCACGACGGCCGTACATGCCATTCCGAGTTATGCCACCCGTCTGTATGAAGTCATGGAAGAGCAGGGCATCGACCCTCGCACCGACACCCGTCTGCATACGCTCATCATCGGAGCCGAGCCTCACAGCGAAGAGCAGCGCCGCCGCATCGAAGAGATGCTGGGCGTGAAAGCCTACAACTCCTTCGGCATGTCAGAAATGTGCGGTCCCGGCGTGGCCTTTGAGTGTCGCGAACAGAACGGCCTGCACATTTGGGAAGACTACTACATTGTCGAAATCGTCGACCCCGAGACACTCCGTCCCGTACCCGACGGCGAAGTGGGCGAGTTAGTACTCACCACGCTCAACCGCGAGGCCATGCCCCTCTTGCGCTATCGCACCCGCGACCTCACGCGCATACTGCCCGGTGAATGTCCTTGCGGTCGCCACCACAAGCGGCTCGACCGCATGAAGGGACGCAGCGACGACATGATGATTCTCAAAGGCGTCAACATCTTCCCCATACAGATTGAAACCATTCTCCTGCAGTTTGAAGAACTCACCTCCAACTACCTCATCACCCTCGAAACGCGCGAAAGCAACGACGAGATGACGGTAGAAGTAGAGCTCGGCCAACTCTTCACCGACGACTACGGCCGACTGCAGGAACTCACCCGTGAGATCACCCGAAGACTCAAGGACGAAATCCTCGTTACTCCTCGTGTGAAACTCCTGCCCAAAGGCTCCTTGCCGCAAAGCGAGGGAAAGGCCGTCAGAGTAAAAGACATCAGAAAACATTTCTAAAACAAACCGATTATGACCATTAGCCAGTTATCAATTTTCATCGAAAACAAGTCGGGCACCCTCTTGCAAGTGCTCAACCTGCTCAAAGAGGCCGGCATCTCGCTCATCGCCTCCAACATAGCCGATACCGTAGAGTACGGCATCTGTCGCATCATCTGCGGCGAGCCCGCCCGTGCCTATAGCGTGCTGAAAGAAGCCGGCATCGCCGTTGCCCTGTCGGAAGTATTCGCCATCGAGATGGATAACGAAGTAGGTAGCGCCGCCAAGGCCATCTCCCTTCTTTCTGACGAAGGAATCAACATTACCTATCTCTACTCCTTCCTGATAGACGGAAAGGGCGTCCTGATCTTCCGTACCGACGACGCCGAAAAGGCCTCCGCAGCCATTGCCCGCGGTGGACTCCATTTGATTTCAGAAGAAGCATTGGCCACCTTGGCCTAACAATCCTGTATCCAAGCAAAAGAGGGTGTGCTCGTCACACCCTCTTTTGCGATTTTTCCCATCAGTTTTATTTTGTTTTTTGCCGCCAACTGTAGGGGCGTATCGCATACGCCCTGATGTGAGCGAACA
>CALZOH010000124.1 GCA_945827465.1 uncultured Prevotellaceae bacterium | reverse complement strand
ATACGATACAATTTAATTGTTAATTACGTGTGAAGTAAATCTGTATCATGACAAAAAGGGCTTTGAACGATGTAAAAATGGTCTTGTACAGTGAACAATTTGGGCTTGAAGTTACTTCAAGGCGTTTTTGCATCATCTCGTGATAACGTAAAACTGTAGGGGCGTATCGCATACGCCCTCCACATAGACGAAGGTGCACAGCGGACGATGGGGATGTGTTCGCCGCCATCATTTCGTTTCCGCTCACATCAGGGCGTATGCGATACGCCCCTACAGTTGGCGGCGAAAACTTACAGAAAACGACACCAACAAAAGCTAACTCCGACGAACAAATGGTAAATTATGTAGGGGCGTATCGCATACGCCCTCACATGGGCGAGGAGGCACAGCAAAACAATCAAGCTGGATTTATTTCACCAAGATTTTCTTTTTTCCCACGACATAAATACCCTTGGACAAACCTCGAAGGGCATCGGTGGCGTTGATGTCTTGCTTGACCAATCGGCCATCGAGGGTGAAAACCGATGTTTTTGTAGTCGACTTCTTGGCAAAGAGACTCTTCACGGCATTGAGTTGTCCACCCAACCCCAGTTCTTGGTCTGATTCACTGTCAACATTGACCACCAAGCGAGGGTCGAGATAACCACTACCACCGGGAACGGTTACACCGGCAGAAACGGTAGTGAATACATTGTTCACAAAAATGCCCATACCCAGCGAAGAGAGTTTGACGCCTTCCAAAGTACCCACCAAACCATTGGCCACAATGGAAGAAGTATCGGTCACCGTTTCGGGAGTACGGAATCTCAATGCGGAAGTCCCATTGGGTTGGGCTATATCATTCACCACCAAGATGAACGGTTCACCGGCTTCAAAGTCCGTCTTGGCCATCAGTCCCAATCGATCGCCTTGATCAGACTTGGTAAGATGATGAACGGCGTAAGTCTTGACATGCGGATTGAGTCGTTCGAGAGCATCATCACCACCCGTGGCAAACGGCAGGGTCATGATTTGAACGGACGAGGCAGGAAGACCTTTTATCGCCATGGTTTTAGCTTCGGAAGGAATAAACTTCCAGCACTGCTGCCGATCAGTAGAACCCACCCCATTGAGCACGGATCGGGTGCTTTGGTCAGCCTTCAAGGAATTATAGGGATTGTCCAAACCTTCTTGCTGCAAACGGAAACCGCCTTGACCATAATAGGTAACATGATAAATACACGGAGTGTGCTCCATCCACGGACCGGCATCACCTCCCAAGCCACGATATGCTCCCCAATACTGACCGGTAGCGGCATTCTGAACATAGAACCGTTCATCGTCATCATCATTCACAGGAACAAGACGCCAAACGGCGTACGGATCGGTATCGGGCGAAGCTACATCAAAGGGATAGCCACCCACAGAAAGTCGACCGCCAAGAGAGGAACTATTCAAAAAGATAGGTTGACCCTTGGCATACTCACGAATAGAACCAGAAACAATGGTGTACCAAGTATTGGGGTTGGGGAAATCGACATGCGTCATGAAACTGCGATAGGCTTCGGAGAATTGAACAAGGGCTTTCTCGATTTGAGCCGGATAAGGTTGCTCCGGATCGACCAGCGACTTAGCATCTTCAATGGCACGAGTCAAGGCAAGTATGGCCTCATGACTGTCGACATAACCTGTCCCCTCGCCCACTTCGGCATTGTCAGCCATTTCACGATAGAATTGATAAAGAGTAGCAAACTGCGTTGTATCGGCATAAAGACGGCTCACACGCTCAACAGCAGCCTGAAGTTCAAGAATCTTGGAGTTATCGCTCATCTGAAGAGGCTCCATGGCCTCAGCTGCATCCATCAGTACCTTCATGGCATCGACGGCGGCCTTCATTTCCGGGTTGTAGTTATACTGTTGACGATGGGCATCGATGCTCTTGAAAAGTTGCCATTCGCCCACGTTCCAAGTAACGCCCGTCACATCAGGACGAGCAAAGTTGCGCATCGAGGAGTTGGACGACAAAGCCGTCTGTTTAATCACAAAACGAATGTATCTATAACTGTCGCCCAACTGGATAACAGGTGAAATATACTTGGCTCCTTCGGTAGCATCGGGCATATTGTCCTTGAGTTCGGTAATACGCGTCCAGCGACTGATGTCGGCCTGGTCGGTACGAGCGCCCAAATCGTCATCATTGGTGGCATACACCTCTATATCAGTAGGCGTATCGACATACTTGGTACCGGTACGTCCTGTCATCTCAAACCAAAAATGACTGACCGGTTCATGCAATGCCACCTGAAGATTGTGATAACCCGTACCGGAATAATGATAATTGTCGGGGTTCAGACCAGCCAAGACTTGTTCCCATTCAGCGGCAGTGATCGCAGCATTCTGCATCGCAGCGTTCCAGACGGAGTGGAAATTATGGGTATAATGCAAATCACCATCGATGAGATGATCAAAACCGGCATAGTCGGCCACGGACATATTGTTGGAACTGAATTGTTCGGCATCAGTCACCAACGTCACGTAGGCGCCGCAGGCAGCCGTATAGAGACGTCGTGCCTCTTCGAGCACTTCGGCCATCCGCTCATCGAGTTCGGCTCGATCATCAAGCAACTCATTGACACCGGCCATAGCAGCCTTCATGGCCTCTACGTCGGACGTCGTCACCACACCTGCAGTCACTTTCTCTGCGGCTGCCTTCATAACGTCTGTCAACTTGTCGGCAGCCTCTTTCATACCAGGAACCGTGAAGTATTCAGAGTCAGACAAAGGCTCACCACCATAAAACTGAAGTTCTGCAATATTAAAGGTCACACCGGTTGAGAACGGATTGGCAAAGATTCGTGCTGCCATCTTGTTCATATTGGTCGTGGAGTGCACCACCAGACGCACATATTTATAAGGTGCATCCAAGAAGATCATCGGCGACTCATAGTGAACGTCGGAAACGTTGGGCGGAAAACCGTCGACCAAGTCGCAAACATGCACCCACTTTGATGAATCGGCAGCAGCCGTACGGATGCCAAGCGCAGGATTGTTGGTCACGTAAACACCGATGTTGTTGGGATTGTCGTGATATTCGGAAGGAGCAGGACGACCATAATACTCAAAATAGAACTTATCAATGGGTTCGTTGAGCGTTATCTGGAGATTATGATAACCGATTCCTTCGGTAGAGGGGTCTTGAAACTTGGAGTTCCATATCGACTCGAATTCAGAGTCGTATGAAATAATGCCGTCCAAGAGCACATTGTTGTTTTGAGTCTTGGCATTGGACGTAATCTGCGACCCTTTGGTCAACAACTTATCATAATGATAAATCTGGGTCAGCATCGCATTGGCCGAGTCGAGGCAAGTTTGCAAACGGGCAGCCAACAAGCGGGAAGCACCGTTCTGAACGGCGGCCGCAATGCGTGCTTCGTCAGTCACCGCCTGGATGTACCATGCCGAAGCCGTATTGGCACCACCACTCCAATGGACAATGTCACCGCTCAATCCTTTGCCGTCAAGATGTCCGTCAGTGTGATAAGGTTCACCAAACGCCACATCGGCGATGTTCCACTGCGAAGTACCGGACAACAACTGGAACTGTTGAGGCTGAGTAAGCACCTCGGACAGTTGCACCTTCGCCCCAGTCGCACCACCATTGGCTATATATTGACCGGTAGCCACATGCTGAATAGAAAAAGTGCCATCAGTCAGCGAACTCACCTTGAAGATCAGCAATGGGTCGTCAACATCATACCTGCCCCAAGCCAAGTTGCCTTCGACATTAACGGTCATGGCTTTCTGCTCCTTTTGCAACGCTTCGTACTGAGGATAAGCATTCACGAAGGTATAATAGCCGTCGGTAAGCGGTACGAACGAAGACTTCAAAGCCTCAAAAGCAGTCTTGAGCGCCTCGTAAACCTGCCAACAAAGGGCATCATCCGTCTTATTACCTTTCACAAAATCTTGGACTGCCTTCAAAGCCGTTTCGTAAGCCTCAGACTTGTCCAAAGGATAACAACCGGGGTCAGTACCGGCAACAGCACTCAACTGTTCATTCGTCACCTCGCCCAACAAAGCATTCAAGTAAGCTATCGGCGAATCGTCGTAAGCAGGACGGTAAAGGTTCCACGTAATAATGTCGCTCGCTGTACCATAATAGCTGTAACCATAATTCCAAAACGGACCGAAATGGCGGGCTACGGTAGGGTCGGACGAGTCATAATGGGTAAACACAGCCGTCTGGTCATCGACCAACCCGGTGGTTCTCCACTGAGCGTGCTCGGTAAACGAAGCCAAAGCGCCCTGAATGCGAAAAGCGGTGGCACTTTTGATATCTTCCGTCAAGACCACCGACATCGGATCAACAACGCCCATCACATACTCACGGGAATCAACATGCTGCAAATAGAACGAAGACACCTCAATCACCTCATCGCCTTCTTGTGCTTTCTGAGGAGGAGCCGTGACCAATCGATACAAATTGTCGGAACTCAGGGGAGTCATCGTCACGTCAAGTTGAGTACTACCCTCATTGCGATTATAACGATCAGACGTACCGTTTAAGAAACAGATGGATAAATCGGTTGTTACCGTACTATACTGAAAATTCCACGTTCCGGTAGCATTCTGTAACAAAAGTACATCGCCGGCTTTGGCATCACGCCACGACACCCGTTCACCCTTTACCATCACTCCTTGAGATCCGTCATCGGCCCAAACAGGTAGCGCAACAATTATCATCAACAGGAGTAATAATCCAACTATCTTTTTCATTGTCAGTGAATCTTCTTCAAAAGTTATTGTAACCAATCTAACATTGTCTATCGGGATGTAAAATTACCCTCTTTTTGACAATTAACCAATTTCTCACACAGAAAAATCACTCCATACAATGGCAGGAAAAGCATTACTCTATCGATTATTAGGTGAACATCCGGAAAGTTCAGTCCCAATCTTCACATTCATCATAGCTGAAGCCATGACCGTTTTCATGGATTCGTATCACCCCTTCTCTCTATGGAAAACTGTAGGGGCGTATCGCATACGCCCTCACTTAGGCGAACATGCTCCCTCAATTGAAGCAGGCATTTTCGCCGCAGACATACATTCTCGCTCACGTGAAGGGCGTATGCGATACGCCCCTACCTATTTGCGATTAAACCATTGAATTGACGAAGTCCCAATTACTCGTTCCAACAGAGGTTCACCGAGTGCGCATTTAACACTAATGTTACAAAATAGAGGGTAAAATTTGGTGGAAAACGGCATTTTGGCCCAAAAAGATTTGGTGGAAAACAGTGTTTTAGCTCAAAAAGATTTGGTGGAACTTGATTTATCGATTAATTTTGCCCTAAAAATAAGGTCGATGAAAGATTCTATGATATATTTTAAGCGGAAAATCTACGATACCATGTTAAATTGGAAAAGAGAGCGAAACGGTGATACCGCTTTACTGATACAAGGAGCTCGACGAATCGGCAAATCAACCATCGCCGAAGAGTTTGCCAAACATGAGTATCAATCATACATTTTGATAGACTTCTCGAATGTTTCGCAAGAAGTCAGTGACTTGTTCAATGATATCTCTGACCTCAATTACTTATTTCTTAGGTTACAGTTCATCTACCAAGTCGAACTGCATGAAAGGGACTCGGTGATTATATTTGATGAAGTGCAACTGCAACCCAAAGCAAGACAAGCCATCAAGCACCTGGTAAAAGACCATCGATACGATTACATCGAAACCGGTTCACTGATATCCGTACATTCTAAAAGTCGCGACATACTTATTCCAAGTGAAGAAACCAAGGTGGATATGTATCCGATGGACTACGAAGAATTCAGATGGGCATTGGGTGATACTACCACCATTCCACTTTTGAAGACAGCCTTTGAAAGAAAAATGCCATTAGGCGATGCCGTTCATCGTAAGCTGATGAGGGATTTCCGTCTGTATATGCTAATTGGAGGAATGCCACAAGCTGTAGTAGCATATCTTAAAACGAATAATTTCGTATCGGTTGATCTGGTAAAACGCGACATCATCGCCTTGTACGAAGAAGATTTCGTAAAGATTGATGAATCAGGAAGAGCAAAGGCTTTATATGACGCCATTCCTGCCCAACTCAGTAAAAACACGCTGCGGTATCAAATAGGGGAAACCATTAAGAGAGAGAAAACAGAAAGAATCAACAACATTATAACGGCCATGGAAGATTCCATGACGGTGAATGTTGCCTATCACACCGATGACCCCAATACCGGATTGGCTTTGACAAAGAATGATGACTATTTTAAGATGTACACATCCGACACCGGCCTCTTCGTCAGCCTTGTTTTCAAGGATCACGACATAGCCGAAAACGTCATCTATAACAAGTTGCTCAATGACAAACTTAGCACCAACTTAGGATATCTCTACGAAAACGTAATTGCCCAAATGCTGAGAGCTACCGGTAAAAAGCTATTCTACCATACCATTCCGTTTGCAGAAGGTAAAAAGTATTATGAAATAGACTTTGTTATTTCAGACAAACATAAGATTTCACCCATCGAAGTAAAATCTTCGGGATATAGAAGTCATCGTTCATTGGATGAGTTCTGCACCAAATTTTCAGACCGCATCATGAACAAATACCTGATTTATACAAAAGATTACAGGAGAGAAAACGGCATTGAATATGTGCCGGTTTATATGACTCCGTTTCTATAACAGCCAACCTGCCCATTACTTCAAGTCCCCTACTGCGCGTTGATATTCCTGCCAGAGGGAGTCGATGTCGTAGGAATTGCCCAGTGCAAAGCGAACGGCGCCGTTCCACGACCATGGTACCACTTCGAGGCATGAACGATTCAGTTTGCGTAAGAAATGCCGATCGATGTGTTCGGTCACCCATGCAATGAAATAACCCGTATGACGATAACCTTGGGTATAACTGCCTCCCTTGGGACGGTCGGCCTCACCATGGAATCCACCATTCATCACACGCACAGCATCGGCCATGCCCTCGATGAGTTGCCAAAAGACCGGACTGTTGCCGTAGTTGCCGATTCCTTGAGGTTCGAGCTGAAAAGCATGGGTCAATTCATGGAGCAACACACCCCGTGTTTCAAAATCTACCTTTGCGGTGTCATTACCCACGAATGACTTCTCCACATGATTCGTGCTGTACCAGATGCTCACCTTCCCATTGCCTCCATCCTTGGCCGACACTCCATTGTAGCTCTTCAAGACATAATCGAGCGTTTGAACCATGGGGATGCTGTCTGACGGCGAGAAGTAGAGCGTCTGCATCACTTCCTCAGCCACCTTTCTGATGTATTGCTCCGGATTTTTCACGATGGAGTGATAGATGGCTGCCCCTTTGCTCTCGGGTGATTCATCGGTGAAACGCAGTTCTCGGAGATGGTCTGCCCACACTGTCTGCGGGAGGTCTGCTCCCGTAGTCATCGAATAAGGCTTGTCGTCAGACTTCAGTCCACGCTTGCGATTCGGCTTATCGCTCATCTCGAAGTCGAGTGTACAACCATTGGTCAGCGTGGCGTGAGAAATATAGAGTTTTTCATAAGGCTGACCATTGACACGAAGGCTCTTCACGTACCGACGTTGGTCGCTCACCCCATTGGCACGAATGGTGATGGCGTTGCCATTGGGAAGTGTCACGCGGAGATAGGGCAGATAGGGAGCGCCGAGAACATACTGGTCGCTACCGGGACAAACAGGATAGAAGCCCATGGCCGAGAAGATGTACCAGGCCGACATCTGTCCGCAGTCGTCATTTCCGCCCAAGCCACGAATATCGTTGCGATACATGCGGTTCATGATGGTACGTACCCATTGCTGGGTCTTCCACGGCTCACGCGTCCACGCAAAGAGGTAAGGTACGTGATGACTGGGCTCATTGCCATGAACGTATCCTCCCACCAAACAGTCGGCCGTGATATCCTCGTTGTCGGCGTAATACTCTGGGGGCAGGTCCATGCTGAAGAGTTCATTCAGACGCTGGCGGAATTTGGGTTCGCCTCCCATCTTCGCCATCAGGCCCATGACATCGTGAGGAACATGAAAGGAGAAGTTCCAGGAATTTCCTTCAATAAAACCTTCGTTGTAAGTTTGGTAAGGATTCATCGGTTCCTTGAATTTCCCATCGCTGTATCTCGGGCAGGCAAAACCCGTGTTCGGGTCGTACACGTTGCGATACGACAAGGCTCGCCGAGCGAACTCATCGGCAACATCCTTTTTGCCTGCCGCCAGAGCAGCGGCATAGATGGTCCAATCATCGTAAGCATATTCCAACGTGTTCGATGCCGCCGTTGCATCATGATCATAGGGTGCATATCCCAACATTCTGTAATCGTTCAGTCCCGGCATGCGCTCACTGCGGGCCGTCGACAACATGGCTTTAATAACTGCGTCGCCATCGACTTTTGCTCCCTTGGCGAGGGCATCCGACAAGACGCTTACGGCGTGATAGCCCGTCATGCACCAACCCTCATTTCCCATCAGACTCCATACGGGCAACAAGTGGTGTACGCTCTGCCCGTAATGCGCCAACATCGACTTCACCATATCGGTATTGCGTTCGGGCTTGAGCAACATCAACAGGGGATGTAATGCACGATAGGTGTCCCACAGCGAGAAGATGGTATAATTCTCGAAACCTTCGGCACGATGGATATTGCCATCCAAGCCACGATACTGACGGTCTACGTCCATATACACGCTGGGGTTAATCATCGTATGATAAAGGGAAGTATAGAGCATGCTCTTTTGATCGGGCGTTGCCTCGCATTCTACGGAAGCGAGTTCCTTGTCCCATTGCTGTTTGGTAGCTTCGCAAAGGGCCTCAAAGCTTTTCCCTGCTGCTTCGTGCTGAAGATTGCGAATGGCTCCTTCGGTACTCACGGCCGAGAGCGCCACTTTCAGGATGAGCTGACGCGAAGCGACGTTGTCGAAATTGAAATAGGCCACCACATCCCTTCCGGCCATCTCGGGGAAGTTGTGCTGAAGGTCGAACTTGCGCCAAAATCCTTTATAATTCGCCTCCTTGCGGTCACGATAGCCGTAACTCTTCAGGGGTTTGCTCAGGGAAATGGCGAAGTAGGTATAGTTGCACCGTGCCCACCCGTTCGTGATGCGATAACCCGTCAACAGCGTATCGTTCTCCACACGCAAACTGGCCCAAAGCGTTTTACCGTCGTAATTGTAAATGCCATGCCCCAAGTCGAGAATAAAGCGCGACTCCCTGCCTTTGGGATAAGTATAACGATGAATGCCCACACGCTGCGTGGCCGTCAGTTGCGCACGAATGCTATCGTCCCGGAGCAGCACTTCATAATATCCTGCCGAGGCCTTCTCTGTTTCATGAGAAAAGCGTGAGCGATACCCTTCATCGGGTCGGTCGGCCGTTCCCGGATGGAGCCGTAGCTTGCCCATCTGCGGCTGTATCAACACATCGCCCAAGTCGGAATGACCCGTGCCACTCAAATGGGTATGACTAAAACCCACAATGGTGGGGTCTTCGTAACGATAACCGGCACAGTAGGCATAAGCATGGGGCTGGTACTTGCCATTCACATTATGCGGTATCGTATCGGT
>CALZOH010000123.1 GCA_945827465.1 uncultured Prevotellaceae bacterium | reverse complement strand
GACCCCCCGAAAACGTGCCGCACTCCGCGCGGAAGGTTTTGAACCTCTCCTGAGGCTTCCCCAAAATTCATCTCAGGTTACTCCTTATTCATCCTCAGAAGCCGCCGGAGGGTGGAGGGGCCTCATAAAAAAGTAGGAAGAAGACGCGCTTTTGTCTTCTTCCTACTCGAACGAGGGTGACTATGCCGGTCGCTTACCGGGCGTAAATGCTTCTTTCGCCGGCCAAGAGCGTGTTGAGCATCAGCATGCAGATGGTCATCGGACCTACGCCGCCGGGCACGGGCGTGATGTAGGAGCATAGCGGAGCCACTTCGTCAAACTTCACATCGCCGTTGAGGCGGAACCCGCTCTTGCGGGTGGGGTCGGCCACGCGGGTGGTACCTACGTCAATCACGCAGGCGCCGGGTTTCACCATGTCGGCCGTTACGAAGTCGGGCTGTCCGATGGCGGCAATGATGATGTCGGCTTCGCGGCATTCTTCCTTCAGGTGAGTCGAATGGCTGTGGCATACGGTAACGGTGGCGTCGCCATATTGTTTTTGCATCATGAGCTGGGCCATGGGCTTGCCCACGATGTTGCTGCGCCCCAGGATGACGCACTTCTTGCCGCGCGTTTCAACGCCGTAGCGCTGCAGCAGTTCTAAGATGCCCTTGGGCGTAGCCGAGATGAAGCAGGGCAGGCCGATGGCCATGCGACCTACGTTGATGGGATGAAAGCCGTCAACATCCTTTCGGTAGTCGATGGCTTCAATCACTTTCTGCTCGCTGATGTGGCGGGGCAGGGGGAGCTGCACGATGAAGCCGTCGACATCATCGTCTTCGTTGAGTTCTTTCACCTTGGCCAGCAGTTCGGCCTCGGTCACGTCGTCTTCAAAACGGATGAGCGACGACTTGAAGCCGCACACCTCGCAGGCTTTAACCTTGTTGGCTACGTAAGTCTCGCTGCCGCCGTCGTGGCCCACCAAGATGGCGGCCAGGTGGGGGCGCTTGCCTCCCGCGGCAATAATTTCTTCTACGCGGGCCGCAATCTCAGCCTTGATGGTCGCGGCTGTGGCTTTACCGTCGATAAGGGTCATGGTTTCTGAGGGTTTTGGGGGTGAATAATCGATTTCTATTCAGGCATGTTCATGTTGGGCAACTTTCCCTTCATGTTCTTCATCATGCTGGTGAGGTTCTTGTCGGTCACCATCTTCATCATCTTGCGCGTTTGGTCAAACTGCTTGATGAGGCGGTTCACGTCTTGAATCTTGCTGCCCGAACCGGCTGCGATACGTGCGCGGCGGCTCTGATTGATGATTCCGGGGTTGGCGCGCTCGTAGGGCGTCATCGAATAGATGATGGCTTCAATGCCCTTGAAGGCGTCGTCGTCAATCTCAACATCCTTGAGGGCTTTACCCACGCCGGGAATCATCGAGGCCAGCTCCTTGATGTTACCCATCTTCTTAATCTGATGAATCTGCTTCAGGAAGTCGTTAAAGTCAAACTTATTCTTGGCAATCTTCTTTTGCAGGCGGCGTGCCTCGGCCTCGTCATACTGCTCCTGAGCCTTTTCAACGAGTGACACAATGTCGCCCATGCCCAGAATACGGTCGGCCATACGCTCGGGATGGAACACGTCGAGCGCCTCCATCTTTTCGCCCGTACCGATAAACTTAATGGGCTTCTGCACCACCGAACGGATCGAAAGGGCCGCACCGCCGCGGGTGTCGCCGTCGAGCTTGGTGAGCACCACGCCGCTAAAGTCGAGCCGCTCGTTAAACTCCTTGGCCGTGTTGACAGCATCCTGACCCGTCATTGAGTCGACCACAAACAACGTTTCGTCAGGCTGCAGCGCCTCCTTGAGGCCGGCAATCTCGTTCATCATCTCCTCGTCGACGGCCAGACGTCCGGCCGTGTCGACAATGACCAGGTTATATTCCTTCTGCTTGGCCTCCTTCACGGCGTTGAGCGCAATCTCGATGGGATTCATGTTGCCCGGCTCGGAATAGACCGGCACACCCACCGTTTCGCCTACCACCTTCAACTGCTCGATGGCGGCAGGACGATAGACGTCGCAGGCCACCAACAAGGGGCGGCGGTTCTTTTTCGTCTTCTGCCAGAGGGCCAACTTACCCGAAAAGGTCGTCTTACCCGAGCCTTGCAGACCCGACATCAGAATAATCGACGGACGATGCTCCAGAATGAGGTCAGAGGCAGTGCTTCCCATCATCTTCGCCAACTCGTCGTGAACAATCTTCACCATCAGTTGACCGGGCTTAACGGCCGTGAGCACGTTCTGACCCATTGCCTTCTCTTTCACCTCGTCGGTGAAACTTTTTGCCACCTTGTAGTTGACGTCGGCATCCAACAGGGAGCGACGAATTTCTTTCAAGGTCTCGGCCACATTAATTTCGGTTATTTTTCCTTCGCCTTTCAGGGTTTTGAAAGAGCGTTCTAATTTCTCGCTAAGATTTTCAAACATATCTTCTTTGGATTTGGCTGCAAAAGTACGACAAAAATGTGAGATATCGAAACAAAACCCCGTCGCGGCAGGCCTCGGCAGGGCCGCGGAAGCACAGATGGAACCGAAAACACCGCTCGCGCCCCCGGAAGAGTCCAAATAACGGGGCGCAGCACCTTCGCGGGCAAAAGGATTATCCTATATTTGCGCCGTCAAATCCCTTTTATTGCATCTCTTTATGAAAAGACTCCTCATCATCAGTCTCATTGCGGTGTTGGCCGGTTCAATCGGTGCCGCCCGACGTACCAAAACCTTGAAAGCACGGCCCGGCATCACGCTGCAACTCTTCGACATGGCCTTTTGGGCCCAGAAAGACCCCGTGAAACTCTATGCCGTGCCGGTGTATGAAGAAGTGGTCGACAGCGCCGTCTTCCCCCGTGCCCGCGATGCCTTTTGGGGCGAGGCTCCCACTTACGCGAAGTGGGCGCACATCTTTCCCAAGTTCACCCAGGCTGCCTGCGCCACACCTCCCGGCAATCCCGACCCCATCCCCGACTTGGTAACAGCCATGCTGAAGGGTTACTTCCTGCCCGAAGCCGATGGCGACTACATCTTCACCCTGAAGTGCGAAGGCGACAAGGCATCGCTCCTGTTGGGCAAGGAAAACGGGCTGTGGAAAGATTCAAAAGTGATTCTCTCCCTCTCGGGGGCGGCCAATGTAGGTCATCGCATCCGCAACAATTGCTATCGCTCCGAGCCGATTCGGCTGCAGAAGGGCAAGGCCTATCCGCTTCATCTCGTGTCGTGGTTCGTACAAGGCATGGGATGCGAACTGCGGGTCAAGGGGCCCGGCCTCGAACATAATCCGATCATACCGCGCCGGCTGCTCTCAACGCTCAATCCTTACCAACCGCTCTCCCAGCCGAAGAAGGCAAAAGCCCCCAAGCCCGTCGTGCAACGCATGACGCTCGCCCTGACGCGCAACGCCATTTGCCCCTTCAGCGGTTTGGGCATCAATGCCGACATGATGACGGGACGTCTCTTCCGCGACTCGGTCTATTACCGCAAAGTGATGGACCTTCATCCGGGCTTGCTGCGCTGGGGCGCGCTCGAAGCCAATCTCTACGCCTTTGAACAGGCCTATGGCCCCGATTCGCTCCAAGCTCCCGTGAGCATCGGTGAGCGCTCCGAACAGTCGCATGCCCGCAACATGGACTTGTGCAACCGCATCGGAGCTGCCTATGCCCTTTGTGTGGGCATGAAGGACGGCAACGGAGGCTTCGGCCGGGGCGACGGCAAGAACTATACGGTAGACTACGTGCGTCGGCCCGAAACCTTCCTCCACCTATTGGAATACCTGGCCGGTCCGCCCGACTCGCCTTATGGCGCCAAGCGGGCGAGCGAAGGTTTCAAGGAACCCTTGCTCACGCCTCACCGGGGCCGCCTCTTGCTTGAACTGGGCAACGAGTCGTGGGGAGCTGTTGCTCACAATGCACCGCTTGGCCGCAATTATCGCAAGTATGGCGAGTGGTGCCGAAGCGTTGCCCGCCTGTTGGAAACTTCGCCCTATTGGTCCGACATCCGCCATCGGGTCACACTCCTTTACAGCGGGCGCAACGTGCGCAACCGCGATAGCTACGGACTCAACGAAGCCTTGCTGGAAGGCGATCGGGGAGAGCTGCCCGGCGTAGCCTACTCCGGATATTTGGGTGGCAACATGGACTATGACCCCCACACCCGTTACGGACAGGATGTGGAGTCGTACTTTGACGAGCGCCACCGGCAGATGAGGGCCAACCTGGCCGATATGCGGCAAAAATGGCAGCAGGCCGGCGCCAAGCAGATCTACTTATACGAAAGCCAGGTGTCGACCCCGGCCTTCTTTGGCACGGCCGGCCAAGGCATCATCCTCCTGGACTATCTGATGGCCTCCTTGCGCTACGGAAGCATCTATCCAAGCGTTTTCTCCATGGGCGGAGGCGAGTGGCGCATCATCCTTGATGACGGCCGACCCTTTGTGCATTACCTGCTGATGCAGAAAATCGATCGGGAGTGTCGGGGAGAACTCATGGAACAAGGGGCCGACAGCGAAGGGGCACCGGTAGGTTGCAGCGTGTTTCGCGATGGGAAGAACTGGAGCATCCTGCTCTTCAGTCGTGACTTCCGTGCCGAGAGTCGGGTGAAGTTGCAGCTTCCCCAAGGACTGCTTCCTCAAAAGGCTACGGAGTGGACGCTTACTACGGCGAGTGCAGACACTCGCTTGGACTACTCTGAAAAGACGCGTAACATCCGCCTGAAAGATGGTTGCGAAGTGAGCGTTCCGCCTCATGGAGTGAAACTCATTCGTTTTGAAGAATAGCGTAGCCGAAGTGTCAGAACCGTAGCGGACTTGGCTATGTCGAATAACTTTTTTAAGTTTGCATCCGATTAGACAAACAAGAATCATTATGCAAGCAGTTAATAGAGAAAAAGCCTTAGTGGTATATAGCGGCGGACAGGACTCCACCACTTGCCTCTTTTGGGCCAAACGCCATTTCAAAGAAGTATATGCCCTCACCTTTACCTATGGTCAGAAACATGTGATTGAGGTAGAATATGCCAAGAAGATAGCCCGCGAGGCCGGTGTTGCTTTCGATGTGATGGACGTATCGTTCATCAGTCGTCTCGGCCAGAACTCACTCACTAACCCAACCATAGAAATGGATCAGGAAAAACCGGCTGACTCATTCCCTAATACCTTCGTACCAGGCCGCAACCTGTTTTTCATCAGCGTGGCAGCTGTCTATGCACGCGAGCGAGGCATTAACCACCTGGTGACAGGTGTATCACAAACCGACTACAGTGGTTATCCCGATTGCCGGGACGCCTTTGTCAAGAGTCTGAACGTAACGCTCAATCTGGCCATGGACGAGCAATTCGTCATTCACACACCGTTAATGTGGCTTGACAAGTGCGAAACGTGGGCAATGGCCGACCAACTCGGCGTACTCGATGTGGTGAGAGAAGGAACCGTAACCTGCTACAACGGAGTGCCCGGCGATGGGTGCGGACACTGTCCGTCTTGCCGCTTGCGCCGGGAGGGATTGGAGAGTTACCTGCAGCAAAAAGCCGAAGGAAAAGACTTTAAAGATTTAGTATATGAATAGACAAGACGAAGGACTGAAATCGCTGGGGCACAAAACCGACTATCGCACAGACTATGCCCCCGACGTGTTGGAAACGTTCGACAACAAACATCCTGACAACGACTATTGGGTGCGTTTCAATTGCCTGGAGTTTACGTCTCTGTGCCCCATTACGGGACAACCAGACTTTGCCGAAATCAGAATTTCCTATTTGCCCGATCAAAAAATGGTAGAGAGCAAGAGTTTGAAACTCTATCTTTTCAGCTTCAGAAATCACGGAGACTTTCATGAAGATTGTATCAACATCATCATGAAAGACCTTATCCGTCTGATGAACCCTAAGTATATTGAAGTAACGGGCATCTTCACTCCCCGTGGAGGTATCAGCATTTATCCTTACGCCAATTACGGGCGTCCCGGTACGCAATACGAAGAACTGGCCCGCTATCGGATGATGAACCATGATTTGAAGGGATAGGGCGCTCCCCGTTAGATTTGAGCGCTTATTCTATATTGGTAACTCATCTGAAAGAAGTATCTTTGCATAGGTTTTCGTCTTCAACGCTTCTCAGTATGTCAATTCTCTCAAAGATTTGGTCGTTCATCGTTCGCCACCGCTACATCGTGGCCATTCTGTTTTTTGTCAGCATCGTCGGATTTGTCGATACGAATAGCTTCTATCACCTCTACACCCAAAAACAGGAAATCAAGGAACTGAAGAAACAAATCAGGCACTACCAAAACCAATACAAACGCGATACGCGCTTGGTAAAGGAGTTGGATAAGAATCCGAAGGCCATGGAAAAGGTGGCGCGAGAGAAGTATTATATGAAGAAACCCAACGAAGATGTTTTCGTAATAGAGTAATGATGAAACAACTGAATACAATTCAAAATCTGATCTTCCAAGCCGGTGGCATACTGTTGCTGTTAGGTATCATGATGTGGATACCCCGTCTCTCGTTTGCCCCTTACGTCTTCGGGGTGGGAGCGCTGTGTTTCTCTTCCATGCAGTTCGTAGCCGGTTACGAAGGACGCAACATGGTCATCAAGCGTTTAAGAATGCAGCAAGTGCTTGGCAGCATCTTTTTGCTCGTAACGGCTGCGTTGCTCATCGGTAGCCAATTCCATTTGCCCTATACCACCCGTAACGAATGGATCGTAACACTCACCGTTGCCGCTATCTTTGAACTCTACACCTCCTTTCGCATCCCCGTAGAGTTAAAGAAAGAGCAGCGCTAATTCCTATCATGCAACAAACGGGGGTCAATGAATCATTTCCGTGGGCGATAATATTCTTTTGCATTTTAGTAAAATAACGTTGAAAATCCATTATTTGCACTAATGGCTACAATACATCTTAGAATTTGTTCTTATATTTGCGACCGAATAAGTTCAATTACTGAGTTTCATGCTAAAGTCATTTAGTCCTTTTATAATGTTGCTCGCGCTAATGTTGTATGCTTGTAAGTCTGAATACAATATTAGCGGCGATTCATCTATTCAGGCGCTTGATGGCCGTATGCTCTATCTGAAAGTGTTTACCAACAACGACCAACTGCATAATCTCGACTCTTGCGAAGTCATTCACGGTAAATTCAACTTTATGGGTATGATTGACTCTACCAGCATGGGTGAATTATTCATGGACAACGAAAGCATCATGCCAATCGTGCTTGAAAATGCCAATCTCAACATCAAGTTAAATAACTTGGAGCAGCGTGTCAGTGGTGGTTCGCTCAATAACAAACTCTATCGCTATCTGGAACAGAAAAGTCAGTTGGAAACACAAATCGTAGAACTCTCGAACCGTGAAGCTCACCTCATTTTGACCGGCCACGACCCCCGTAAGGTGCATAAGAAACTGGCAGGGAAAGCCGATGAACTGTATTCTAAACTTGAGAAACTCGAAACAGACTTCATCATTGAGAATAATCGGAATATTTTGGGCACAACCTTCTTCATGGTATTGTGCAGTCAATATCCTTATCCCATTATGACGTCGCAAATCAAGAGAATCTTAAAAGAGACGTCCCCTGCGTTTCATCGCCTTCCATTCGTGCAAGGTTATCTGAGAGCGGCCGAATCGAATATGCAGTATTTGCAGTTGAATCACTACTCAGAAGAGACGTTAGGTGATTATTGAGATTTCTGAGAACAATAAATATGATTGATTTCCGCAATATCCATGATAGGGAGTTGCGGATTTTTTAATGGATGGGACTGCTTAACCTAATGGAATTGGTTAATTTTGTAACCCATAATTTTCTTTTAAATTTGCATTTCGTATGAAGCGTTCTTATTTTATCCTTAGTCTTGTCTGCATGAGCTGTCTGTGGTCTTCGGCTCAAGTGACTGCTCCATCAGCATCTGTTGATTATTCTCAGTATATCCTTACGCCTCCGGCACCTAAATCTCCGCGTATTAACAGTGCCAAGGTGTTTGGTGTTCGTCCCGGTTCGCCATTCCTCTATAATATTGCTGCCACGGGAGAACGGCCCATGGCTTTTTCGGCTGAAGGTCTTCCTAAGGGACTGAAAGTAGACAAGGAGACCGGTTATATTCGCGGTACCGTGAAGAAAAGAGGGACATATCACGTTAAATTATATGCCACCAATCAATGGGGAAAGGCTGAGCGAGACCTCCGTATTGTGGTCGGTGATGAAATCGCCCTTACGCCTCCCATGGGGTGGAACAGTTGGAACTGCTGGGGAAACAGCGTGAGTCAAGACAAGGTGATGAGTTCTGCCCGAGCAATGGTTGACAAAGGTCTGGTTCATTATGGATGGTCGTATATCAACATCGACGACGGTTGGCAAGGCATCAGAGGTGGCAAGTTTAATGGCATCCAGTCAAATCGGAAGTTTCCCGATATGAAGAAACTGGCCGACGACCTTCATGATATGGGCCTGAAATTGGGCATTTATTCCGGTCCTTGGTTGGGCACCTATGCAGGGCACATCGGTTCTCAGTGTAATAATCCAGAAGGTATTTATGAGTGGATTCAAGAAGGAAAACACAATGCCAACTACAAATATGTTACGCCCGATGACACTACGGGCAATACGGTGCGCCGAGAACACTACCATCATGCCCCTTATTCCTTTGCGCGACAAGATGCCAAACAATGGGAAGAGTGGGGAGTTGATTATCTTAAATACGATTGGTTTCCCAACGATTGTTACAACACTACCGAAATGTTTGAAGCCCTCAGGAGCCTGAAGCGCGACATTGTGTATAGCCTCTCCAACACGGCCCCTTATGGTGATGCCCCTGTATGGATGGAAAAGTGCAACTGCTGGAGAACAACGGGCGATATTCGCGACAATTGGAAGAGCATTTATTCCATCGGATTTGAAGGGCAAGACCGTTGGTTGGCTTTCAATCGTCCGGGGCATTGGGCCGATGCCGACATGCTCGTGTTGGGTATGGTAGGTTGGGGGCCCCATCTTCATTACACCCGTTTGACTCCCGATGAGCAATACACTCACATGACGCTTTGGGCCATGCTTGCCTCTCCCTTGTTGATAGGATGCGATATGTCGCAATTGGACGACTTCACCATCAGTCTGCTTTGCAATAATGAAGTGAATGATATCAACCAAGATCCTCTGGGCATTCAGGCTTATCCCTATTATATTCGTAAGGACTATGTCACCTATGTCAAGCACCTTGAAGACGGAAGTATGGCCGTTGCCATGTTCAATATTAGTGCGCAACCACTGACTATTGGATTCATCCCTCGTTCTTTGGGTATTCGCGGCAATCAGACCGTGCGTGACGTATGGCGTCAGAAAGATGTTGCCTGGGTGAAAGATTCCGAAAGATTCGATACGGAAGTAGCTCCCCACGGAGTCGCGCTCATGAGAATCTATCCGGGCAATTCTCACGATAATCCCGTGTCGACATCCAAATAACTGCATTTCGCGTCCGATTCATCCGAATCTGTCTGCGAGCCTTTCATCATGATTCCCCTCATTCCCTCCAGGGCAGGAGAGGTTTTGCAGGCTTGCAAAGTCACTCCCCCGTCGTCGGAGAAGGTTTTGCAGACTTGCAAAGTCACTCCTCCAGCGTCGGAGACGTTTTTGCAGACTTGCAAAGTCACTCCCCAATTTTGGTCACGTGGACATTTTGCATGGTGATTTTGCATTGAAAATAGATGGGTGGACAA